>CANKVC010000092.1 GCA_947486835.1 Cytophagaceae bacterium
AAGGCCACCAAAACTCCTAAGGCTAGTCGGTCCGAAACGACTAAAATTCCATCAGGCTTATTTTTAGCTCTCATCAATTCCTGAGTGCACAATGTCGCTGAATCCTGTACATAATCTGAATGAATAATTAAATTTAAATCTTCCTTGACACCTGATTCAGCTAATGCCCTTAAATAGCCTGAAATTCTTTGATTACTCACGGAAACATTCTTCGGTCCAGCAAGGAAAGCAATTCGCTTGCAGCCTGTATTAATTAAATGTTTAACCGCCTCATAAGCTGATTGTTCATTGTCAACCATCACTTTTGATGCATGAATTTCATCACTATCTCGATCAAAAAACACTAAGGGGATTCCTCTTCGTTGTAAACGTGTCAAATGATCCAAATTTACCGTTTCCCTAGACAAGGAAATGATGATCCCTTCTACCTGACCTCTAGATAAATTCTGAATATTTATTAATTCCCGTTCATAAGATTCCTGTGTCTGGGTAATCAACAAACTATAGCCGGCAGCGATGGCCGCTTCCTCAATCGATTTTAAAATGGTTGAAAAAAAGTAATAGCCCAAGTCTGGTACAATAACTCCTAAGGTTTTAGTCTTACTCTTGACTAAACTGGTAGCGATAACATTTGGCTGGTAATCTAACTCCTCAGCTAAATCAACCACCATTTTTTTAGTGTCGGGGTGAATATCCGGTAAATCCCTCAAAGCCCTAGATACCGTCGCCACTGAAATATTCAGTCGCTTAGCAATGTCTTTGATGGTTACCTGATGACGCATGTGATGAAAATTTATCCAAATTTACATTATAATCATTCAATTAATCTAATCTTTAGTTAATGATAATTTAACGGTTGATTGTCCCGAAATTTGACCTAAAGGAGGATGATCTTTAGTCACACTAATTTCAATAAATTGGTAATCCGGACAAATGAATTGAATTTTTTCTACGATTTGTTCACAAATGGTTTCTAACAAATCAACAGGCTTTAACATAACTTCAGAACAAATTGAGTATAAAACGCCATAATCAATCGATTGTTCAAGATTTTCCGAAAAACTTTTATTTGAAATTCGATCCACAGCAACAGAAAGGGTAAATTCATTCCCTAAAACACGCTCCTCTGGAAATAATCCATGGAACGAAAAGAATTTTACGTTTTCTATTTTAATCTGCCAAACACGCATCTCGATTAATTTATGTCCCCTATTTTACCCTTGGGGCCGGTCGATTTAGCATAAGCAGCTAATACCTTATTTAAAGTAGGCAAACCATCATCTCCAGCAGTTGAAGCTGACAAATCAGCATTTGCCAATTTCTTTTTTGGATTAACTTTCTTTTTTACACTGGATTTTACTTGATTGTTTTCGGGTAAATCAACCTTCTTCTTTACATTGGTGACTGTATTCGCCTTTTTTACAGCACTCGTTTTTTTGACGATCAATTGTTCAAGCTTCTTAACCGGTGTAATTTCAGTTTCTTCATTTTTCAAACCTTCCCATGAACTTAATTGGTCTAAGGTCAAATTCGCCAATGACGATAATTGCTTTCCTATTTCACGCTGAGCCTCTTTTAATGTTTTTAATCCTCGCTCCTGCTCTTTTAATTCCTGAGAAGCACCCATCAGCAATTGCTTCTTTTCAGACTCCGCCAAAAATTTAATTTTTTCAGCCTCTTTTGTGGCATCTTCAATGAATTTTTTGGCCAGTTTTTGGGCACTTATTTTTTGCTCCTCAGCCTCTTTCGCCATCTTAACTTTCCAATTCTCCTGCGCTTCCTCAGCCATTTTCATGGCACGAAATAATGAAGATTCTAACTCTCTTAAACGCGTAATTTCAGTTTCTAAATCGCTTACTTTGGATTCCAATTTTTCAATCGTATGCTGAACAGAAACCTCATACGCATTCACATTTTGCACATATTCATTTACCTCAGATACATCATATCCACGAAATGATTTTGAAAACGCTACGTCTGGAATTTGCTTTTTATCACTCATATAACTGCTAAAATAAATAAAATCTTTAATGTATTTTCCAAATAGAAATATTTTTATCGTCCGAAGCTGAAACCAGATAATCTTGGTATGCTGACCATAGTAATTTATTTACCGAGTTTTTATGGGAGCCATACCTCGGTGCGTCAATAACCTTTAACAAAGTCAAGTCATTTGCACGCCAAATTTTAATCGTTTTATCCATACTCGCACTCGCAAAAAATTGTTGGTCTGGACTCACAACTACATCGTGAATGGCATATATATGAGCTGGGACTTCTTGGACTAAGCTTGTATTTTCACCATCTAATAACCAACGATTTATCTTAGCATCGCGGCCGACAGAAATCAAAGAATGGCTAGAATCCTCATAAATCATTGAAAACACGGATAGTTCGTGGGCAAGCCATGCAAATTCCATTTCAAAATTCTTGTTGAAAACACGAATAAACCCATCACTAAATCCAATGGCTATTTTATCTTGGCCCATTAAACAAAACTTCCGAGCGCTTTTATCGCCCGATTTAATGTGCTTGATGATTTGTTGGCTCTCCCTATCAACCACCGATATCAAGCCGTGATCATGCGCGACCCAAACTTGATTATCCCAAAAACAAATATCAAAAATAGCCTTCTTAGGCATGGCAATAGAAAATACTCGACTCTGGTCGTTGACTTGAACCCCATGAATTCCCTCAAAATTTTGCCCAACCCAAAAAATATTCGTTGACCTATCCAATTTCAAACAATAAACGGAGCCCTCTATATGTGCCAAAACCTTCCCCACATCAGGCTTTTGCAAATTCCACTCGACCACCCATCCATCCGAACCCGCCGAATAAATAAAATGAGGTTCCCTCCCCTCTTCTAAGGAATAAATGGGGGCTTTATGCCCTGAAAAAGTGTCAATTCTTTGTATTTCCAAGATTTTGACTCAACGAGTAAAATTTAAAAAAATAATTAATTACAAAAATGATAATTTTACAAGCAAATACATTCATTCATGCCTCAAATTTCATCCAAATCATTATTATTATCCTCCAATGCTTTGCAATGGATAATTTGGGAAATTACGGAGGACCTATCCTTTTTTCAAACCTTTCCTGAAAATTGGACCACAAACAAGGATCATCAAATTGTCTCGCAAAAGAAATTAGAATCCTCAGCCGCTAGATTTTGTCTTTGGAACGTATGCCAACAAATTTCTGAAGGACCATGGGATTTAAGAAAGGATGAAAGAAATAGGCCCTATTTTGATCAATCCGATTATCACATTTCCTTAAGTCATTCATTTCCTTTTGTAGCTGCTATCATTAGCCATAAAAAATCAGTTGGCATCGACCTCGAACGCTTTGGCAGACAAGTTGAAAAGATTGGCCCTCGATTTTTATCCGCGGAAGAGTGGAATCTTTGGCAAGATTCACATAGCGATTTAACAAAAGCTTGGACTTGCAAAGAGGCTATTTACAAGGCAATGGGCGTTCCGGGTTTAGCATTCCAACAAGATATCCAACTACCTTCTTTTGCTAACAATCCCTTTAAAATACACGTTAGAGATAAAAAAATAACGATTAGTACTGAGGTTTTTAAAGATTTTGCGTGCTCAATCGCCATCGAAGACTAGTCAAGAGACGCAATTAAATCGGTCAATTCAGCCTTATAATCTTCATCGCCCGACTTCTCATAGGCCATGATTAAGTTGCGCAATACCCTTCTGATAATTTCTAAATTAGAACAGGGATTATAATAAATATCATTAGGCGTTAGGTTCAATTGAGCTAAATAATTGTCTATGTCCACTCGATTGAAAATCAAACCTTTATTAAACACATTAATATAAAACTGAATTTCTTTCTGCTTATAGGTCAATACGAACAAATTGGGCAGGTTTACGCCATAAATCGGGTAGCCCAACTTCTGAGCTATCCACATATAAATCACACAAAGGCTAATGGGATTTCCTTTTTTGGACTCTAACACAACATTTAAAAATGAGTTATTAGCCGCATGGAAATTTTTTGTGTTGGCGCCAAATTTCAATTGGTCAAAAATCACCCCATTCAATACCTTAACCTGGTCCATCGGATGCAAATTCTCCCTGATTTGTGGCCAAACATCAAAATACAACTGCTCCATTTCCTGTTTTAACGCCGCAAAAGAATAATCAGGAAAACGATAAGTAGCTATGATCCACATGCCCTCCAATAAATCCATGGCCCCACTCTGCTTCCAATGCATCAACTTACTTTTCATGGATTCCAATTGGAAATCATGAATTAAGTTTTCAATTTTTACTTGTAAATTTGGATTCAAACTAAGATTTTCCCACTCAGATTCAAGAATTGGAATAATGGATGGGCCCAAGGTTCGAATCTTGTCCTCAACCATTTGAACAACTTCCTTATCGGAGTCATCCATCAATTGAATCATCGCTTTAATCGCTGGCTCAGTCATTTTTGGAATAATTAATTCAAAAATATAGACTATTTGCTTTAAATCAAAAAAGCTAACCTATAAGACCTCACAATAAATGTTTTAACGCATAATTTTTTTAAAGGGGAAAATCGACCTAAATTTGTTATTGATTTAATCTGAAAAGAAACAAATGAATATTTTAATTACTGGAGGCGCAGGATTTATAGGTTCTCATACCTATGTTGTCTTAAAAGAAAATGGGTTTAACCCAATTATCGTAGACAATTTCTCGAACTCCACCATTCATGTCATTCAGAATTTAGAAACCATTTGTCAATCACCCGTCGTTTATTATCAATTGGATGTCAATGATCCGAAAACCTACAATCAAGTATTTAAAGAACATAAAATAGATGGGGTTATTCATTTTGCCGCGTCAAAAGCAGTCGGCGAATCCGTAGAAAATCCGTTAAAATATTACAAAAACAATGTGGCTTCCACCATTTTACTCTTAGAGAAAATGCAGGAGCATAACATTAAAAACTTGGTTTTTTCAAGTTCCTGTACCGTTTATGGCCAACCAGCCGAACTTCCGGTCACTGAAAAGTCACCCGTCCAAGTAGCTATTTCCCCTTACGGAAATACCAAACAGATGTGTGAAGAAATTATTGCAGATACTACGCAAGCGTCCAACGATTTGAAAGCCATCTCACTTCGCTACTTTAACCCAATTGGTGCTCATAAAAGTGCATTAATTGGCGAATTACCCCTAGGTCCACCAGCCAATTTAATTCCTTTTTTAACGCAATCTGTTGCTGGATTAAGAGGTCCTCTCCAGGTTTTTGGAACGGATTACCCCACCTTAGATGGTTCAGCGGTCAGAGATTATATTCATGTTTGCGACTTAGCTGAGGCACATGTAAAAGCTTTGCAACACCTTATAGATCAAAAAGATACCGCTTCTTACTATGATTTTTTCAACATAGGTACTGGCGATGGTACTTCCGTTTTACAAATCATTCATGCATTTGAAAAAACTACTGGAGAAAAAGTAAATTATGAATTAAAACCTCGGAGATCTGGCGATATAACCGCTGTTTATGCGGCCATTGGCAAATCAAAAGATGTATTAGGTTGGCAGTCAAAAAGAAGTTTAGAAGAATCCTTAAAAGATGCATGGGCTTGGCAAAAAGCCTTATTATAAGTATATGAAAAAAATTGTAATCACAGGAGGCGCAGGTTTTATTGGCTCACATGTCGTTCGTTTATTTGTCAATAAATACCCTGAATATCAAATCTATAACCTAGATGCACTTACGTATGCTGGGAATTTGGCTAATAATGAAGATGTAGCCACAGCTGCCAACTACCATTTTATCAAAGCTGATATTACGGATGCGGAGGAAATAGACCAACTTTTTGCCACATATAAATTTGACGGAGTATTACATTTGGCGGCGGAATCGCATGTCGACAGGTCTATTACAGATCCATTGGCCTTCGTAAAAACGAATGTTTTGGGTACAGCTAATCTTTTACAGGCAGCCAAAAAGCATTGGAATGGCCAATATGAAGGAAAACGATTTTACCATATCTCCACCGACGAGGTATATGGTGAATTGCATAATCCTGATGAGTTTTTTCTTGAAACCACTCCATATGATCCTAGATCGCCTTATTCCGCCTCAAAAGCTAGTTCAGATCATTTCGTAAGAGCCTTCCATGAGACCTATGGCTTGCCAACAGTCATCACGAATTGTTCCAACAACTACGGACCCAATCACTTTCCGGAAAAATTAATCCCTTTGATGATTCATAATATCATGCACAATAAACCCTTACCAGTCTATGGAAAAGGCGAAAATGTGCGGGATTGGCTGTATGTTATTGACCACGCAAGAGCGATTGATACCGTATTTCATGAGGGTAAAATAGGGGAAACCTATAATATCGGTGGATTTAATGAGTGGAAAAACATCGATCTAGTACATCTTTTATGTAAAATCATGGATGAAAAATTAGGTAGACCGGAAGGCACGTCGACCCAATTAATTACCTACATTACTGACCGCGCTGGACATGATTTACGCTATGCAATTGATGCAAATAAAATCATGAAAGAGCTGGGTTGGCAGCCATCACTCCAATTTGCAGAGGGATTAGAAAAAACCGTAGATTGGTATTTGAACAACGAAAAATGGCTTAATGAAGTCACTTCAGGTGACTATCAAAAATATTATACAAACATGTATCAAGGCAGATAATTATGAAAGGTATCATTTTGGCTGGCGGATCCGGCACTCGACTTCATCCATTAACATTAGCCGTAAGTAAGCAATTAATGCCTATTTACGACAAACCCATGATTTATTATCCGCTATCGATTCTGATGCTCGCGGGAATTAAAGAGATTTTGATCATTTCAACGCCGCATGATTTACCCAATTTTGAGAAATTATTGGGTGATGGAAGTAACCTGGGATGTCGTTTTGAATATGCAGCCCAACCAGAACCCAATGGACTTGCTCAAGCATTTGTGATCGGTGAGAAATTCATAGGAACAGATAAAGTAGCTTTGGTATTAGGAGATAATATTTTTTATGGCTCGGGGTTAAGTAAATTATTGCAGGCCAACAATGACCCAATTGGAGGAGTTGTTTATGCTTATTCGGTAAATGACCCAGAAAGATATGGTGTAGTAGAGTTTAATTCTGAAAACAAAGTCATCTCTATTGAAGAGAAGCCTACAAATCCTAAGTCGAATTACGCGGTTCCTGGACTTTATTTTTATGATAACGATGTAGTAGAAATTGCCAAAAACATCGCTCCTTCCCCTCGAGGTGAATATGAAATTACAGATGTCAATAAAGAATACTTAAAGCGTGGAAAGCTGTCTGTAGGGATCTTAAATAGAGGAACGGCTTGGCTAGATACTGGAACTTTTGCCTCATTAATGCAAGCAGGTCAATTTGTTCAAGTGATTGAAGAAAGACAAGGAATGAAAATCGGTTGCATCGAGGAAGTTGCTTATCGAATGGGCTACATCAACGGAGACCAATTACGATCTATTGCGAAGCCACTTGTTAAAAGTGGATATGGGCAATATTTGCTCAATATTTTATCCTAGGAAAAACCCAGCCATTAGCGCCATCATAAAAAGAATGATGGAGGGTAAACGCGTCGATTGAGATAAAATAAACGTGATTAAAATAACTCCCAAAGCAATGAAATCGCCTTGGATGATAATGGGGTTCATAAAGGCGTAAACTGCGACTCCGGTTAGGCCTACAGAAGCAGCCTGAATTCCAGCCAAAGAGGCCCTGATAAACCGATATTGTTTGAGTTGGCTCCAAATTCGGAAAACAAAAAATATCATAAAAGTACCCGGCAAAAACACTCCTAAAGCCCCAATAGCACTGCCAGATAATTGGCCTATCGTCCCATAGTCTTTCATTAATAAAACACCCAAATAAGACGTTAGCGCAAAAACAGGACCTGGTAAAGATTGTGATAATGCCATTCCGGTCAAGAAATCATCCGAAGAAATCAGATGTTTAAATTCCACAAATTCGGTAAAAAGAACGGGAGCTAATACTTGGCCGCCACCAAAAACCAAACTTCCATTTCGGTAAAAGTTTTCAAAAATGCGGATAGGGAAATAATCTGTAAAATGACCTAAGAGGGCCAAAAGAACGAGAAAACCCCAATACAAGTGAAAATTAGCCCAAGGAATCACCATCTTATGCTTGTTCTGCCTTGGGAATAATTTGTAATTAAAGGATGAAATAACGCCACCCAGAACAATAACCAAAGGAAAAATAAATGGATTGGGGAATAATATGCCAATGAAAATGGTTAACAATAAAATCAAAACGTACAAAGGTCCATTAATGACTTTTTTAGCCATGACCCAGCCCGACTGTAGAATTAGCCCCACACCTACCGGAAGTACAAAATGCAAAATAGCTTTATTTTGCAGATAGGTCATCCCAAAAGCAGCCAATGCATGATGAATATAGCCGGACTAATCCACATCAGCGTGGTTAAATAGGCTAAACTAGTTCCTCCACGCTTTAAACCAATCGCAGTCAACACCTGAGTAGAAGTAGGCCCTGGGAGAACGGAACATAAAGCATGTATTTCAAAAAGCTCATCTTCCGATAAATACTGCTTTTTTTTAACCAAACGCTCTAAATAAAGCGCCATATGAACTTGCTGGCCGCCAAAAGAGGTTGAAGCCATGATTAAAACATCCCATAAAAACGCTAGATGCTTTGGCTTGTTCATGATCTACTTCGTCTTAAGACCTAATTCGATCAAGCGTTCATTTAGGAATTCTCCGGCAGACATATCCACATATAATTTTGGAAATTCATCTGATACACAAGAATCTAGACACTTTAAATTCATTTCGGACCTTGGGTGCATAAAAAATGGAATGGAGAATCGAGAAGTCCCCATCTTTTCTCGGGGTGGATTGACCACGCGGTGAATCGTAGATTTAAGCTTATGATTGGTTAATCGGTCTAGCATATCCCCCACATTCACAACCAATTGGTCAGGAAGAGCCGTAATGGCAATCCATTTCCCATCCATTCTTAACACTTCCAAACCTTCTGCGGAAGCTCCCATTAATAAAGTAATCAAATTGATATCTCCATGAGCCGCTGCTCGAACAGCGCCAACCGGCAATGAATCTGGATTTTCAATAGGGAAATAATGAATGGCTCTTAAAATAGAATTTCCA
>CANKVC010000093.1 GCA_947486835.1 Cytophagaceae bacterium
ACCGAAAAAACACTCCTTGGAGTTTTTAAGAGAAATAGGTCACCTAAGACCGCGTACCAATACTTTTTCAGCAATATTGCGCATTCGACATGCCCTGGCTTTTGCGATCAACACGTATTTCAACGACCACGGCTTCTTCTATTTGCATACTCCCATCATTACGGGTTCTGATGCAGAAGGTGCTGGCGAAATGTTTCGAGTAACTACATTGCCTGCCATCAACCCGCCATTGACCGAAGATGGAAAAGTAGATTATAAAGAAGATTTCTTTGGCAAAGAGACTAATTTGACCGTTTCGGGCCAACTGGAAGGCGAATTGGGTGCTTTGGCTTTATCAAAAATATATACGTTTGGGCCTACGTTTAGAGCTGAAAATTCAAACACGACGCGTCACTTAGCTGAGTTTTGGATGGTTGAACCTGAAATGGCATTTTTCGAACTAACTGATAATATGAATTTGGCCGAAGATTTTACCAAGTTCTTAATTAAATACGCGTTAGATCATTGTGGTGATGATATAGCTTTTCTGGAGAAAAGATTATTAGAGGAAGAGAAAATGAAAAAGAAAGAGGAACAATCGGAATTGACTCTTTCTGAAAAATTAAAATTTGTCACGGAGAATACCTTTGAACGTTTGACCTATACAGAAGCGATCGATATATTGCTTCAGTCCAAAGCCCATAAACAAGGTAAATTCAATTACCCAGTCGCTTGGGGAATCGATTTGCAATCAGAGCACGAGCGCTACCTAGTTGAAAAACATTTCAAAAAACCCGTTATTTTAACGCATTACCCGAAAGAAATCAAAGCCTTTTACATGAAGCAAGAGGTGGATGGAAAAACGGTTCGCGCCATGGATGTTTTATTTCCTGGCATTGGTGAAATCATTGGTGGATCGCAGCGTGAGGATGATTACGAAAAACTCTTACAAAGAACGAAAGAGGTGGGAATCGAAGAAGAATCGATTTGGTGGTATTTACAAACGCGCCAATTTGGCTCAGCGCCCCATTCAGGTTTCGGCTTAGGTTTCGAGCGATTAGTCTTATTTGTCACCGGGATGAGTAACATCCGTGATGTAATTCCGTTCCCAAGAACACCTAAAACGGCAGAATTTTAAGATGTTGAAACAAATGTTCAAAAGTATCGGAGTTGCCTTTGACGGGATTATCGACTTAATAAAGAGTGAAAATAATGCCAAAGTGCATTTAGTTTCGACCATCGTTGTGATCATCGTAGGTTTTAAATTGCAGTTTTTAGCCATTGAATGGTTGTGGATTTCATTAGCGATTGCCGGGGTTTGGGTAGCTGAATTAATTAATACGGCCATCGAAAAACTAACGGATTTAGTTTCGCCGGAAATAAGCCCAATCGCAAAAAAAGTAAAAGATTATGCCGCAGGCGCAGTTTTAGTCATGGCGATTTGGGCAATATTTGTTTTTTGTCTAATTTCCTTTCCTCATCTGTGGATGTGGCTAGCATTTTCTAGGTAATATTATGAAAGAATACGGATCAAGCGTTCAGAAATTGGTGGATTATATCATGACCATCGACGAAGAAGAAAAAAGAACCAAATATGCGTTTTTGATGGTGGAACTGATGAAGCAAATTCATCCCAACATGAAAGATTCGACGCAAGATTATTCCAAAAAATTGTGGGATGATTTATTTATTATGTCCAATTTTAAGTTGGACGTCCAAGCCCCATTCCCTCCCCCATCACCTGAATCTTTAGGAAAGGCGCCAAGAAAAGTGTCTTACAATCAGCACAACCTGAAATTCAAACATTATGGAAGGAACGTGGAATTGCTTATTCTACGGGCCATTGCAGAAGAAAAATTAGAAGACAAAAAAATCCTAGTGGCCTACATTGCCCGATTAATGAAAGGATTTTATGTGACATGGAATAAAGATTCGGTGGATGATTCCGTGATTTGGCAAAACATCAAAGATATGTCTGAGAATTTACTTGGGACGATCGTGGATGAATTATCGCAAGAAGGTTTAGGCCATGCACGCGTCGCTAATAATGCGCGAAATGCCTATAACGCTCCGGAATATCCAAATAGCAATAATAACAACAACCGGAATAATAACAATTACCGGAAAAATAACTTCAGAAGTAATAACAACAATAATCGAAACAATAATTTTCGAAAAAAATAATTTATGGCATCATTTAAAGTAACGGGAGGAAAGCGGTTAAAGGGAGAAATTACTCCCCAAGGAGCTAAAAACGAGGCTTTGCAAATTTTATGCGCGGTGGTATTAACCGCCGAGCCGGTCACCATTCACAATATTCCAAACATCCGAGATGTCAATCAATTGATTGATCTATTAGGAGATATGGGTGTGCGGACGCGCCGATTAAGCGAGTCGAGCATGGAGTTTGATGCCTCTCAAGTGAACATCGACTACCTAGAATCAGATACCTATAAGAAAAAAGCGGCAGCCCTCAGAGGTTCCGTGATGTTATTAGGGCCTACTTTGGCCCGCTTTAAAAAAGGCCGAATTCCTTCACCAGGAGGGGATAAAATAGGCAGAAGACGTTTGGATACGCACTTTTTTGGCTTCATGAAACTAGGCGCAAAATTCAATTACAGTCCGGAAGATGGAGGTAATTATGAAGTGGATGCCTCGTCTTTGCAAGGAGCTTATATGTTATTAGATGAAGCTTCTGTAACAGGAACGGCTAATATTTTAATGGCGGCAGTTTTGGCCAAAGGAACTACAACGATTTACCATGCGGCTTGTGAGCCATATATTCAGCAATTGAGCAAAATGTTGAACCGAATGGGTGCCAAAATTTCTGGCATTGGGTCTAATTTGCTAACGATTGAGGGTGTTGACGTGCTTCATGGCACCGAACATACGATGTTGCCGGACATGATTGAGATCGGTTCGTTCATCGGCATGGCGGTCATGACACAATCAGAAATCACAATAAAGAATTGCCAAATAGCTGAATTAGGCATCATTCCTGATGTATTTAAAAAATTAGGGATTCAAATGGAATTCAGAGGTGATGATATTTTCATCCCATCTCAAGAGCATTATGAATTAGAAAATTTCATCGACGGCTCTATGTTGACCATTTCGGATCATCCATGGCCAGGCTTTACACCCGATTTACTTTCGATCATTTTAGTGACGGCTATCCAAGCAAAAGGAACTGTTTTGATTCATCAAAAAATGTTTGAGTCACGCTTGTTTTTCGTGGATCGCTTGATTGAAATGGGGGCACAAATCATTTTATGTGATCCTCACCGAGCGACCGTGGTCGGATTTGATCGCAAACAAACCTTAAAAGGAATTCGGATGTCTTCCCCTGATATTCGTGCGGGAGTTTCCTTGTTGATCGCAGCGATGTCGGCCACTGGAACCTCCATCATCGATAATATTGAACAAATAGATCGTGGATATCAAAATATCGATACCCGACTTAATTCGATTGGCGCAGAGATCGTTCGAATTTAACGCATGGTTTTAGCTACATTTTCTCAAAAAGTCTTTAAGACGGTTAAACTTGCATTGCCCATCATCATAGGGCAGTTGGGCATCATGCTCATGGGTTTAGCGGATACCATCCAGGTAGGCCGAATGAAATTTCTGGCGGCGGAAAGCCTAGGAGCATCAGGAATGGCAGGTTCTATATTTTTCACGATAGCCGTGGTGGGTTTGATTTGCATGAACATCGTTTCCCCCATGGTTTCCAAAGCCGCCGCAGAAGGCGACCTGCCTGAATGTGGTAATTTACTAAGAGCCAGTTTACGTGTGGCACTTTTTCTAGCTGTCATTACCATTGTCATTTTAGGGATCATAGGCCTTAATTACGATTTGTTTGGGCAAACAGCGATCAACAAAAAACTGACACTTCCATTTTTAGCTTTAATTACAGCATCTGTGATTCCCATTTTTATCTTTTCAGCGTTAAAAACACTGACGGATGGGCTGCAAAAACCTAGGATCGCGATGACCATTACCTTAATTGCGCTATTGTTAAATGTACTTTGGAATAGCATTTTGATCAATGGTTACGGACCCATACCGGCCTTAGGGTTAATGGGAGCAGGAATTGCGACCTTAATGGCTCGAATTTTCATGGCGGCTAGTTTGGCTATTTATATTTTTACTCGGAAAGAATTTAAACCCTATTTAGCTAAAGTGCATGTGCATCATACTCCTTGGGTCCTTGAAAAAACGATTTTGAAAGTTGGCGTACCCAGTGGATTTCAAGGCTTTTTTGAGATTGCCACGTTCGGGATGGCCGTAGTCATGATGGGCTGGATTTCCATTACGTCACAGGCGGCCCATATTGTTGCGATTAATATGGCTTCTCTTACGTATATGGCAGCCACAGGAATCGCGGCGGCAGGAGGAATTTTGGTGGGCGAAGATATCGGAAATAAAAGCAAACCGGGTATTTATGTGTCTGGAAATGCCGCCTTATTTCTATCCCTCGTGTTTATGGGCATCTGTGCATTGGTCATGTTTTTTGGTCGAGAATTTTTTGTCACTTCTTATACCAAAGAAATTGCCGTAGTCACTATCGCCGTCCAATTAGTTATTTGGGGAGCGGTATTCCAATTATTTGACGGGGTACAAGCGGTTTCTTTGGGCTTATTGAGAGGATTACAGGATGTAAAATTCCCAACATTGATAACCATTTTTTCCTATTGGGGAGTGGGTATTCCGTTGAGTTATTACTTAGGAATATTTCTAGGACAAGGAGCAGAAGGCATTTGGATCGGATTAACGGCTAGCCTAATCTGTTCTTCCGTTTTACTTACATGGCGCTTTTATGTCCGCACGCATGGAATTGATTTGGATGCTCTTACCGTAGAGTAGAGACGCGATACCTCGCGTCTTTTTGGTATAAAAATGACCATAGGTTTGAGCCTGAGGATATTTAAAAAAGACGCGAGGTATCGCGTCTCTACAAAATGTTCTAGTAATTAAAAGTGAAGTGCTCGTTTAGCCGTTGCCGCTAGACATGCTTCTTTCATAGCTTCCGTATACGTCGGGTGAGCATGCGACATCCGAGCAATGTCTTCCGCTGAAGCCCTAAATTCCATGGCAACAACTGCCTCGGCAATCATGTCAGCCGCTCGAGCGCCAATCATGTGAACACCTAGGATTTCATCCGTTTTGGCATCCGCTAAAACTTTGACCAAGCCATCCACGTCCATCGACGCAGCAGCGCGACCCAAAGCTTTGAAAGGAAAAGATCCTTCCTTATAGGCAATTCCAGCAGTGGTTAATTCTTGTTCTGTTCTTCCCACGGAAGCCACTTCAGGCCAAGTATATACCACGCCAGGAATTAAATTATAATTGATATGCGGCTTTTGACCCGCAATAACTTCTGCAACAAAAACGCCTTCTTCCTCTGCTTTATGTGCCAACATAGCCCCTCGGACCACATCGCCAATCGCATATATTCCAGGAACTGAAGTTTGCAAAGTATGCTCATCTACGGCAATTCGACCACGTTCATCCGCCACTAATCCCGCCGCAGCTAAATTCAAGCCATCGGTGTATGGCCTACGACCAATACAAACAAGGCAATAATCACCTTTAATTTCAACGGATTCCCCTTTGGAATTTTCGGCTTTGACCGTTACTTCAGATCCTTTCACGGAAGCACCAATAACCTTATGTGATAAATAAAATTCAGCCCCTAATTTGGCAATCGACTTTTGCAATTCCTTACCCATCGTCTTATCCATGGTCGGAATCATGCTATCAGCAAACTCAATAAAACTTACTTTTGAGCCCAAACGCGCATACACAGAACCCAGTTCAGCGCCAATCACCCCAGCCCCAATCACGATTAAATGTTTAGGAACTTCTGTCATTTTTAAGGCCTCCGTCGACGTGATAATGCGTTTTTTATCCACCGGAATAAAAGGCAAAATAGTAGGCTTAGAGCCTGTCGCAATGATGATGTGTTTTCCAGATAAGATCTCCGAACTTCCATCTTCCTTCGTTATTTTCACCGTTTTAGCTGAATCAAAAGAGCCTAAACCATGAAAAGTCGTAATCTTATTTTTCTTCATTAAAAAAGAAATCCCCCCATTCATTTTCTCCACGACGCCCGTTTTCCGAGCAATCATTTGCTTTAAATTAACTTTGGGTTTAGGGATGTCGATGCCATGCTCCTCAAAATGATGTACCGCATTGTAATAATGCTCAGATGAATCCAATAAGGCTTTTGAAGGGATACAACCCACATTCAAACACGTTCCACCCATCACGGCATACTTTTCAATGATAGCGGTTTTCAAACCTAATTGGGCCGCACGAATAGCCGAAACGTAGCCTCCTGGGCCTGAACCAATTACAATGACATCAAATTCTTGCATATAGGCGTTTGATTAAATATCTAATAATAAACGAGCCGGATCTTCAAGCAATTGCTTCACCCGAACTAAGAAGCTAACTGATTCCTTGCCATCAATAATTCGATGGTCATAAGACAAAGCTAAGTACATGATCGGTCTAACCACAATTTGGCCATCCACCACCACGGCACGTTCCACAATATTGTGCATTCCCAAAATCGCTACTTGAGGTGCGTTGATAATCGGCGTAGATAACATAGAGCCAAAAACGCCTCCATTCGTAATGGTAAACGTTCCTCCGCTCATTTCCTCTAAACTCAATTTATTGTCGCGAGCCTTAACTGCCAACCGAACCACTTCCGATTCAATACCGGCCAATGATAAATGCTCCGCACTACGAATCACAGGAACGACTAATCCCTTAGGTGCCGAAACAGCAATGGATATATCACAATAATCATGGAAAATCATTTCTTCTCCATCAATTTTGGCATTCACGGAAGGGAATTCCTTTAACGCCACACAAACCGCTTTGGTGAAAAAGGACATAAATCCTAATCCCACGCCATGCTTCTCTTTGAACTTATCTTTGTACTTAGATCTCAAATCCATGACAGGCTTCATGTCGACCTCATTAAAAGTGGTCAACATAGCCGTTTCATTCTTCACGGCAACTAATCGGCGTGCGACTGTCTTGCGTAAAGAACTCATTTTTTCCCGACGAACTCCTCGGGCATCACTTGGGCCATTAGAAACAGCCGAAGGAGCCGCAACTGATGGCGCCGTTGCCGCTACCGGAGCACCTGGAACTGCATTTTGAGCATCTTCTTTGGTTATTCTACCGCCCACTCCAGAACCTGCAACAGCATTAGCTGCTATTCCTTTTTCGTCTAATATTTTGGCAGCCGCAGGGGAAGGATGTCCCGTTGCATATGAACTATCTGCAGCAACAACTGGAGCTGAAGCTGCTGGGGCAACCGCCGAAGGGGCAGCAACCGGAGCAGCCGCAACCGCACCTACCGTAATTTTAGCTAATAAACCTCCTATCCCAACTACTGAGCCTGATTCGGCAACAATTTCCAAAATTCCAGTGGCTTCAGCAGGCAACTCAAAAGTGGCCTTATCTGACTCCAATTCACAAATCACTTCATCCAGCTTAACCGAATCTCCCGATTTTTTATTCCAAACAGAAACCGTTACTTCCGTGATGGACTCACCAACTGCCGGAACCTTAACTTCCAAAACTGTTGCATTAGTTGATGGCGCAGCAGCCACCGCTACTGGGGCAGGTGTTGCATCCGCTTGCACAACAGGCGCAGCAGGAGCTGCTTCAGCCACGACCGGAGCCGCAGGAATGGAAGCTCCAGCAGCAGGTTCAATCGAACATATAACGGCTCCAATGGGCAATACATCCCCCTCAGAAGCCACAATGTGCAATATTCCCTCCGCCTCAGCAGGCAATTCAAATGTCGCTTTATCCGATTCTAGCTCGCATAAAACCTCATCTAGTTTCACGTAATCACCCTCTTTTTTATTCCAGGTGGCTACGGTCACTTCGGTAATCGATTCACCCACAGCGGGCACTTTCATTTCTATGGCCATGGTATTCGGCTTAATTTAAATTATTCAAATGCTTTATTTACTAAGGCTGCCTGTTCTTCAACATGCACCTTTAAAAATCCTGTTGCCGGAGACGCGCTTTTCTTTCGAGCGATTAAACCCTTAAAGCGAGTCCAACCAAATTCCCTAATGATATAAGACCAGCAGCCCATATTTTCAGGTTCTTCTTGTACAAAGTATAGGTCGGCCGATTTATATTTAGCCAATTCAGCTTCAATTTGTTTCAAAGGCAATGGATGTAATTGCTCGATGCGAACAATCGCCACATCTTTTCTTCCTTCTTTTTCTTGGCGTTCTAATAAATCAAAATAAATCTTGCCACTACACAACAACACTTTTTTAACTTTTGATTTATCAGCAAATCCATCCCCAATAACCTCTTGGAATTTACCCTTCGTAAAATCTTCAATCGGCGACATCACTTTAGGGTGACGGAATATCGATTTAGGCGACATTACAATGAGCGGCTTTCTGAATTCCCAGGTCAACTGGCGTCTCAGGGCATGAAATATATTCGCAGGTGTCGTTAAATTAGCGACAATCATGTTGTTCTCAGAAGCCAATTGCAAAAAGCGTTCGGGTCTGGCGTTTGAATGCTCAGGTCCTTGGCCTTCATATCCGTGTGGCAATAACATCACCAACCCATTTTGGGTCCCCCATTTAGACTCATGGGAACTGACAAATTGGTCAATCATGGTTTGAGCCCCATTCGCAAAATCACCAAACTGAGCTTCCCAAATCACTAAAGCATCCGGATTAGCCAGCGCATACCCAAACTCAAAACCTAATACCCCATACTCAGATAATAGCGAATTGTAAATTTGAATTTTTTCTTGGCCTTCCTTAATGTGATTTAACGAGCAATAATTTTCATTGGTATTGGCCTCATGCAAAACCGCATGCCTATGTGAGAATGTACCCCTTTGCACATCTTGCCCAGATAAACGAACCGGCTTTCCCTCCAAAAGCAAAGAGCCATAAGCCAATAATTCTGCTGTCGCCCAGTTTAACTGACCCTTAGCAAAATAGCCCTTTCGATCTGCAATTACCTTTTCTATTTGCTTTAAAGCGACAAATCCCTTCGGCATCGTGGTTAATGAATTGGCAACTAAATCGATCGTCTCCTTTGAAATGGAAGTTTTAGGCGAACTTTCAAAATCCTTTTCATTGGAAAATCTCAATAAAGACCAA
>CANKVC010000094.1 GCA_947486835.1 Cytophagaceae bacterium
TTCACCTCCGTCGACCGCCGCAAAAGTTATGGCCGATCGAAATGTATCATAAATGGTCAAGTTGGTTACCTTGAAATTTTTAAATCCTCCACGTGACACGGTACCAAATTTCAGCCCGTTGGCACTAGACCGACCGACACAATTATCCACCACCACATTTTGACACATATGTTGGGCTGAATGCGATTTGAAACAAAGCACATCATCCGCCGCGTCAAAATAGGAATTTTTGATCACGACCCCATCGCAGTCTACCACATCGATTCCGTCATTATTCCAATACGATTTGCTATCCACGGTGATGTGATCCACGTACAGGTTTTTACATTGGTCATAGGTTTGGTTCCAACTGGCGGGATCTTTCAGCGTGATGTCTATGATTTTGATGTTGGTACATTCGCGGAAATAAATATTTTGAGGTCGATTGGTTTCGTTGGGCCGATCATATTTCAACGGGTCGACATAAACACCGCGGTGGATGTAATTTACCATGTTATTTGCCGTAGTAAATCCGCGGCCATTAATGATCCCTTTCCCTGTAATGCCTATATTTTCCTGATTGACCGCAAAAATCATGGACATCCAACCGATCTTTTTATCCTTAACGTAATCAAATGGATTGGTAGATCCCAAAATCGTTGCACCGTAATCTAGTTGGAGCGTCACATTTGATTTCAAATAAATACTTCCAGTCACATAATTTCCGGATTCAAACACAAGCCTTCCACCTCCATGCTCATGGATAAAATCAATGGCTTTTTGAATGGAACATGTATTGAGGGTGAGGCCGTCATTTTTAACGCCAAATTCCGTGGCTATATAATCTTTGGCTGAGAGCTGAAAGCCCAAAAGCAAGAAAAAGAATAGCGTAATTTTATTTTTATAGATCATAGGTAGGGTCGGTTATTTCTTGAGCAATACTTCAGAAGACTTATACGTATGTACTTGTTTCTTCTTATTACTTTCAGGTTCGTTGTACTTCATTTGTGAAAAAGAGGCTCCATGTACATCATCTAAGACGATGGCCGGTCGGTATTCCTTTCCTTGCGCAGTTAATGTTACATTTTCAATGGTTAGATTTTTGACATGTCGAACGTAAAATCCCCATGCTGGCAATTCCTTGAATTGAGAATATTCCGGATAAGCAGCTGGCATTTCTGGAATACTATCTAGGTCAGCGGGCTTAATGCCTCGATAGGCGTAAGTTGGGTTGCTGTTTCCAGGTACGACAATTTGGATATTGCGAAGGGTTACATTTGAAATGTATTGTCCTGGCAAACCTACGATGCTAGCAGGTGAAATGTTACGTGGAAGATCTTCGATGGGTCCCTCATATTCCCGACCGGCATCTGGCTTAGAGTTGGGGATTTCACAATACATATTTTGAATGGTGATGTTGTTCATGGAACCTGTTCGGCCTTTGTTCCATCGAGCACCAATTCTCAAATAAATAGAGTTTCCCGTGTTATAAGCATACAAACTGTCGACAAAAATATTGTCAATCACCCCTCCATCGGGCGTGGCGATGGTGATGGCGGACCTAAAAGTATCATATACTTTATTGTTGACAATCTTAAAATTCTTATAGCCACCTGAGGTCACCGTCCCAAATTTTATGCCATTGGCACTCGACCTAGCCACATTATTTCGAACTTCTACATTTTCGCAAAGCTTAGTGGGGTCATGTGATTTAAAACAGATGGCATCATCACTTGCGTCAATAAACGAATTGCTAAGGACCACATTTTTACAATCGACAATATCGATTCCATCGTTGTTCCAAAAAGCTTTGCTGTCGACCGTGATTTTGTCAATTTTCAAATTCTCACATTGATCAAACACAACGACCCATTCTGCCGCATTTTTAACCATGATGCCTGAAACTTCCACATTTTTACATTCACGAAAGTAAATGCCTTTTGGCCTACGTAGCGCAGGACGGTCGTTGGCTAGTTCATCTTTAAGCACTCCTTTTTGGACTTGATCTAATAGGGTATATGCTAAATCTCGGCCTTGGCCGTCGATCACCCCTTTGCCAGTTAATCCGATATTTTCTGCTTTATAGGCGGAAATTAACGATGAGAAATGAGGGCCATTGATGTTATAATCATATATGTTGGTAGATCCGACTATCGTAGCCCCTTCTTCTAAATGAATGGTTACATTGGATTTGAGTTGGATGGTTCCAGTTAAATAACGCCCCACATAAAATACGAGTCGGCCCCCGCCTTTTTCATGGATAAAATCGATGGCTTTTTGAATTGAGTTGGTATTTAGGGTCGTCCCATTGGATTTTATTCCAAACATGGAAGCCTTGTAATCTTCTGCTTGCGCATGAAAGCATATGAAAATAGTCAATGGAATGACTATTAGTAGATTCTTCATCATAGAATGATAGGTTTTAGAGCGAAGCGCAAAATTGATTCAATCAATCATTTAACTTCATATTTTCAAATATAAATATTCTTTTAATGCTCTGCAATAATTGAGGTTTGTATAAATTAGCGTATTCAATATTTGATATGAAAAAAAATACTAAATTAAGGTGGTTACTTCAATCGGCGGGAGGTTTGATTTTAACGGGTGCCGGGTTATCTTTAGCCATTGATGCTGGAATTTCAAAAATGCAAGGAGGGGAATGGTTTTGGTATGGAACGGGGGCTCTCATCGTATTCCAAGCAGGCTTATGCTGCGTGATTGACTCTGTTCGGTATAAAAATTGATTGGTCTTTTCCGCGAGTAAATTGTTTTTTGTTGGTGCAGAAACCGATTTAAAAATCGGTTGAAATATAAATTTTGATATGAAAAAAAGTAGAAAAATTACGCTTGTTTTTGCAAGCATATTAGGTAGCCTCTTTATTGCGCTATTTTTTTTAATTTCTTGTCGGGTTGATCATACCCCTTATTTTAAATCGAGTTATTATCAAAATACATCTTCTAGGTTAGATAGCCTAAAGAAAAAACGTATCCTAAGCAACGATTTTGTGGAAGCGGGATTTTCTAAAGTCGGTATTACGCCTAGTGTAGGTAATGCTAAGGATAGTGTCGAGGTGGGCCAATTTAAAGAAGCACCTTTAGCAGGTTTTGGTGCGCGTAAAGGAAAAAGTGCCACAGGAACTCATGATAGTATTTTTGTAAAAGCCGCGGCGATCAAAGTGGGTAAACAATTAGTCGTGATCGTGGGTGCTGACATTTTAATTATGCCCCCTAATATTATTGACGATGTCACATTATTACTTGAAAAAAAAGGCATTCAGCGGAGCCAAGTATTTTATTCTGCTTCGCATACGCATTCCAGTATTGGGGCTTGGGGCCCAGGATTTATCGGTGAACAATTTGCTGGTCCAGCAAATCCACGGATCAATCAATGGCTGGTGCGCCAAATCGCTCAAGCCGTAACGCTTGCGATCGCCGATCTTAAGCCCGCTCGGATTGGCAACGGTTATTTTAATGCGGCTCCTTATACTCGTAATAGGTTGGTTGGCGAGTCAGGAACCAAAAACAACGATTTTAATTTCATTTCGATTCAGCAAAAAGGAGGTCGAAAGGCTGTGATTGGATCTTTTGGAGCGCATGCCACGACCATCGGTGCAGATAACATGCAATTCAGTGCTGATTATCCTGGTTATTGGCAACGTAAAATGGAACGCGGTTCTGTCGACCTAGCCATTTTCTGTGGAGGCTCTGTCGGCAGTCAAAGTCCATCAGGTGATGGAAATGGATTTGAAAAGCCTAAAAAAATAGGAGAGTCGCTGGCTGATAGCCTTGAGATTCATTTAGCTAAGGTTGAGCTTAAGGACAAAATTGATTTGTCGGCGATGAGTTTGAAAATGGACTTGCCAGACTACAATATCCGCTTAACGACCAACATGCATTTCTCCACTTGGCTTAGTAAAAAATTAATGCCATTGCCAGAAAATGTGTACTTGCAAGTCATTAAAATCGGAAATTTAATTTGGTTTACCACACCATGTGATTTCAGTGGAGAGTTTGCACGCCAATTAAAAGACGCGTTGGCGACAAAAGGATTTAATGCCAATGTGACTAGTTTTAACGGAAGTTATGTGGGCTATATTATTCCAGGGAAATACTTTTATCTTGATTCGTATGAACCTAAAACGATGGGGTGGTTTGGTCCTAATATGGGGGAATATACCTTTGAGTTAATGAGGCATTTATCTGAAATAATCACACAGCCCGTTCAATAAATTGTTTATGCGTTGGATTAAATTTTCACTTCTTGGAATCTTGGGACTGGGGATTATTTTTTTATCTTACCATGTTTTTATTAGAAATTATAAGAGAAATATTTAGAATTGAAAGAAATACGATTTAGATAAATAATTAAATATGAAAAAGGTAATTATTAGTATCATCATTAGTGTGTTTTTCTCTTTTGGACTATATTCCAAGGATATTTTCGTTTCACCCAAAGGGAATAATCAAAACCCAGGGACCAAGGAAAAACCCATTCAAAGTCTGTTAATGGCTAAACAAATGGCCTATGATTTATTGAAATCAGGGCAGCATAAAAATGTGACCATTTGGCTTGCTGATGGGATTCACACCATCGCAAAACCACTTGTTTTCGAGCCTTTTGAGTCAAGTTTACTTAATTCTTCCTTAGCTTTCAAATCTTTACAAGGAACTAAGCCTGTTATTTCAGGTGGACTTAAGCTTTCCAATTGGTCAAAAAGACAAGACGGTTTTTGGACATGCAAATTGTCTGACATTGCCCCTGGATTGCAAAATGTTCGAGAGTTATTTGTGAATGGCAAAAGAGCTTCTCGCGCACGATTCCCTAATAATGATTTTCTACGCGTGAAAAAAGCGGGGGAGGATAAGCGAACAAATTTCTATTTTGAGAAAGGTGATTTTCCGATTCCTTCCAAATCCAAGAATGTCGAATTAGTTTTTATGCATGATTGGTCCATCACGCGAATAGGCGTCAAGGAAATTAATGCAGTTGCTAACCAATTAATTGCTGTCGATAATATTGGTGCGAAAAGTCCAAGTTTTTTCACCATCGACAATTGGGAGCCCCATCCTCGTTACTTTTTGGAAAATGCGCTTGAATTTATTGATTTAGATTTTGAGTGGATTTTCTTGCCAGAAACAAGAGAAATTGTAATCCATTTGCCAAAAAATACTGATCCATCGAAATTTAACATCGTGACACCTCTTTCTGAAGGTTTGGTTTCTTTGGTTGGGAAAGAGGATAAGCCCATTAAAAATATTCAATTCGAAGGTATAACGTTTCAATATGCTAAATGGAGCATTCCCACGGGTGGCTATTGTGGTATTCAAGCTACTTTTTATGATCAAAGGAGGGATAATAATGAATGGAATTGGAATTCAATTCCTGGGGCTGTTTCAGCCATTTGGAGTGATGGACTTGTTTTTTCAAATTGTAGCTTTAAAAATTTAGGAGGGACAGGCCTTTTATTGGGCGCGGGTTGTCGTCGCTCTATGATTAAAAATTCAGAATTTGATGATATTTCTGGTAATGGGATTATGATTGGTGAGGGTCAAGATCGGCAGAAAAATGGTACAAATTGGTATAAAAGTGCTCCAGAACAAGTTGCTTCTGAAAATACAATTGAGAATTGTAGGATCAATAATTGTGGTAGTCAATTTTTTTGTGCCGTTGGCATATGGGCTGGATTAACTTCTAAAACAACTATTAAAAACAATGAAATCTCCAATCTCCCCTATACAGGAATATCGATTGGTTGGATGTGGAGCACGGAAACTACACCTTGTCAGGAAAATATCATTGATGGAAATCATATTCATCATATTATGAACGCTTTGAGTGATGGAGGTGGTATTTATATGCTTGGCCTTCAGCCGCGAAGCAAACTAATTAATAATCACATTCATGATGTTAAGAAAAATGCGGGTAGAGCTGAAAGTAATGGAATGTTTTTAGATGAAGGGATTACTGATGTTCGTGTAGAAAATAATTTAATTTATAATATTGCCAAATCGCCTATTCGATTTCATAAAGCCACCAAAAATCTTGTTCAAGGGAATTATTTATTTTGCCAAGAAAGCAATCCTCCTATTCGATACAATAGAACCCAAGAGCAGGATATTGAAAAAGTTAATAATGAGGTGCTTGTTAAGGGCCAACTCGGTTACGAAGAAGTTTTAAAAATAGCTATTATTCGGTTTTCAAAAAAGGCTAAAAAATAATTGCCCTTGATTACTAAATAGTCATCCGTCAACCGGTTGGATTAAAAATCAAATCGTTTAATGGTTTTTACGTTGCACTCCATGGTCAAAAACTTCTTGGTACTCTAAGACATCTTGTTTGTCATATCTGATCCAAGGGCCATGTTTCTGTCCTCCTTTAAAATGGCCTACTTGCCAAAGCTGTCCGGTTTCGCGGTAAAAAATCCATTCGCCTTCCATTAATTCATGAACGGAACGTCCTTCGGCTTTTATTTTTCCATTCTTGAAATAGTAAGTTAATTGATCTCCCGATTGCTCATATGTTTTTTGGCCGTTTGAATAGGTTTTATTTTTCATCATCGTGAAGGGTCAATGCCCATGTTGTTTCAAATCCCGAGAGAATATTGTGGCAAATAGATTCCTTGCTATAGTTTATAATCAAAAACGTTTAGGCAAATGGGAGTTTAAACTATCCATTTACCTAAACGTTCTTCCTATTTTAATTACAATTTTGGCTCCCAGCCTTTTTCATATTCACGTCCCCAAAGCTTCATTCCATCCTTGTCCAAAATATGGCCATTGGCCGTGTCTATTTTGAATGACTTATTTATGCGGTAGGAAATATTAGCATAATGGCACATCATTTGGCTGATAGCACCTTCTTCGATTGGCGAGTTTAATTTGGTTTCCTTGCCACGAATCACGTTGAAAAAGTTTGCCACGTGTGTGTCGGTCATGTCGCCACCGCCGCCTAAGGTATTTCCTGCCTCAGATCCTTTGGACTTACTATCTTTGATTTTCTTTCCTGCTCGGTCGAAGAGCGTATAACCTTCTCGGTTGACAAAAACGCTACCCTCGCTTCCGAAAATAATCGTTCCACGATCGCTTCCGTAGGTTTTATATCCTGAGCGACTCTTTCCATCCCATTGAATAACTTTATTGTCAGGGAATTGGAAAGTGGCATCCATGGTGTCGTACATAACCCAACCGTCATTTTTGAAATGTCTTTTGGCTGCTTCTACATACACGTGTTCAGGATATTTAACTTGGAGTGCCCAGCGTGCAACGTCTAATTCGTGCGTGGCGTTGTTGCCCGTTTCACCGGTTCCCCAGTGCCAACCATACCAGTGCCAATTGTAATCCCAGGTGTCTGCGGTGTATTCTTGGTGTGGTGCAGGACCTTGCCATAGATTCCAGTCTAACCCTTCTGGAATAGGAGCCTTTTTTTCAATAGGCACTTCGCCGCGCTCGTTGGAATAAAAGGCTACTGCCTTAAAAACATCGCCGATGACCCCTTTGTGAATTTCAGAAATGATGTCTTGGGATTCCTTGGCGGAACGCTGTTGGTTCCCCATTTGGACCACTTTGCCGTATTTTTTTTGGAAGGCAACTAATAATTCGCCTTCGCGTGGATTTTGACTACATGGTTTTTCGATGTACACATGTTTGCCTGCTTGCATCGCCATCCAAGTACCTGGCGCGTGCCAATGGTCCGGAGTTGCGTTAAAGATGGCATCGACGGTTTTATCATTCCAAACATCGTGAATGTCATTCACCAATTTTGCATTTCCTGTAACTTTTCCTTGCAAATCGCGACCTACCTTTTCGCGTTGCTTTTTCATTACATCGCAGATATAAGCTACATCTACATTGTTATTTTTGTCTTTTAGTGCAGCATAATACGCACTTACTCGGCGGCCACATCCCATCAATGCGACGTTTAGACGGTCGTTTGCTCCGATGATCCGGGCATAACTCTTGGCACTAAAAGCGGAATTAATGTTTCCTAGGCTGATTCCTGCAGCACCTAATGCTACTTGTTGAATGAATTTTCTACGATTGTTACGCATATGTTGATTTAAATAGGTTGTGTAATCAAATCTTTGATCTCATCGTTTCGAGATCATCGATTATTTGAAAAGTTAAAAATAATAAAAAAAAAGAAAAGGCAGGGTTTCCAAAAGGGATTATTATGACACCTATTGAAATCTCGTTTAGGAAAACAAATTTAATTCTGCATTCATTTATTTGTATCAAAAAGATATGTATATTTAGAAAAAACTCTTATGATCAACGCACATTTTAACATTTTCAGCATTAACACCAGTCTCTTTACGAATTGCCTTGAAGGCGTGACGGAAGAGCAAGCGATTCAAAAGATATCTCCCAATACGAATAGCCTTAAATGGTTAGCAGCCCATGTCACTTGGGCCAGGTATCAAATTTCTGCATTAATGGGTAATCCCCCTGCTAATAATCCATTTGATGGGTTGTTTGAAAATTTTAGACCTTATGAGGAATCAGATGATTTAAAATCATTGGTAGAAATAAAGCAAGAATGGGACAAGGCCACAAGCTTGTTGGCCACTAGTTTTTCAACCATTGATGCTGATTTCTGGGAAATGGATTCGGTCATCTCATTCCCACTTCAACAAGATAAATCGAATGCTAGTTTAATGGCCATTTTAGTACAACATGAATGCTTGCATATTGGTCAAATGGCTACTTTGAAAAAGTATACGACAGGTATTCCAATGAAATTAATTAAGCCCTAGGCTTTGCGTGAATCTTGTTTGAATGTTTGGAAAAAACGTATACTTTAGTATTCATAAGCAAAATAAATACTTACTTGAAAAATAATAATCAAAACGATGATTACAAATAAAACGATATGCAGTTTTTGTTTGATTATTATATTTAGCCTATGAAATTTCATTTCAAATCCTTCCTTGTTTTAAGCTTTGCCATTTTATTATTCAACAACGAAATTTCATTGGGCCAATCGAAGGCTAAGGCCCCGAAAATGATGTATGCCGATTCCAGTAGAACGGGTAAGCCATTTTCAAAAAACCCGTATGTAATCCAATTTAAAGGAAGGTATTTAATGTACTCTTCCGTTTTGCCCGTGAAGGGGAGTCAATCTAGGGAAATTGAAATCACAG
>CANKVC010000095.1 GCA_947486835.1 Cytophagaceae bacterium
ACCATTTAATTCCCCATTGGGTTCTCAATCGGGTCATGATGTATTCATTAATTTTATTCGCCTCTGTTAAAATTTCAATTTCCGCAGGGATCACCCCTTCGTTAATCGCCTTTATATATACGCCATTTTTAGCCACATTCCATTGCCTAGAATTTTGGTTAAAACTGTGCGCAGAGGGTCCAATTCCCAAATAGGATTCTTGGTTCCAGTAGCTTGTATTATGTTTCGAATAGTGTTCATTTTTGGCAAAATTCGATGTCTCATAGGCTTCAAAGCCGTTCTCCGCTAATAAATTCCGTGTGAATGAGAATTTCTGTGATTGCATCGACTCAGGTAACTCTTTAAAAACACCCTTTTTCTTTTGTTGGCCAAAGACCGTTTTCGGTTCAATCGTTAAACTATACGCTGAAATATGATTGATTTTTGTATCCACAGCTTTATGGATATCGAAGGCTAGATCATTTAGATTATTGCCAGGTATGCCATAGATTATATCAATGCTAATGTTGTCAATTCCGATGTCTTGCGCTTGGGAAATGCATGTTATCGCTTGCGCCGACGAATGATTTCGGTTAAGGAAACGTAGATTTTCTTCTCGAAAGGATTGAATACCAATACTGAGCCGATTGACGCCTAAGCTTTTAATGGCTGCTAAATAGCTTGGTGTTAAATCCTCCGGGTTAGCTTCGAGCGTAATTTCCGCCTCATTTTCGACGGAGAAATTCTGGTGAATCGTATTCAATATTTTTTCTAATTCATCCGCTGAAAGTAGGGAAGGGGTTCCTCCACCAAAGTAAATGGTCTTTAAATTTTTGCTACCTAAATATTCTTTTTGAAGGGCTATTTCTTGGCATATGGCATGCACCAAATCCGATTTTAAAGCCACATTCGTGCTGAAATGGAAGTCGCAATAATGACATGCTTGATGACAAAAGGGAATATGTAAGTAGAGATGCAAGATTTTTAAGGTTCAAAAATGAGGCAACTTAATTGGTCAGGATTCAACATATCAGTCGCCAAAGATTGCAATTGGGTCGCCGTAACTAAGTCGATTTGCTCAAATAACTCTTCCAAGGTTTCTATTTTTTCACGGTCTAAGAGGTTTTTAGCCATCATCAACATGAAATTTAGGTTACTTTCTTCCGCCATCGCCATTTGGCCTTTCAATTGAGATTTTATTTTCACTAAAGCGGATGCTGAAAGTTCTCGGTCTTTTAATTTGTTAAATTCTTTATGAATTAACCGAATGGATTTATTGACTTGATTAGGCTCTGTTCCAAAATAAATAGCCCAAAATCCGGCATCCATATAACTTGTAAAATTAGCTTCAATGGAATAAACCAAGCCGTGTCTTTCTCTAACGGATACATTTAAGAGCGAATTCATGCTGGGGCCGCCTAATAAATTGATCAACATGAAGAAAGCTAACCGATTGGGGTTTTCGATGGCATACGATTGTTTCCCAATAGCAATATGGGATTGTGTTAGGCCTCTTTTGGTGATTTTTTCTAAGGGCACCATGGCCGGCGGTACGATTCGATTAATATGTTCTTTTTTGCTTTTGATCTCCCCGGCATGCTTTTCTGCCCAAGCAAAAACTTTTTCATGCGGCAATTTACCAATTGACGAAATAACGATTCTTGACGTATCTAAATTTCGATCGATAAACTGATGTAAATGGCTCTGAGTAAATGATTTAACTGTTTCTTGCGTGCCTAAGATATTAACTCCCAGTGGATGATTAGGAAATAACAATTCATCGAAATCATCTTGAATCGCATCTTCCGGAGCCTCATAATACATCGACATTTCTTCCAAAATAACACTTCTTTCTTTCTCTAATTCCTTTTCTGGAAAAGTAGAATGAAAGGTTATATCGGTAATCAACTCGAGCGCCCTTTCAAAATATGGAGTTAAAATGGAGGCGTGAAAACAAATTTTTTCTTTGGTGGTATAGGCATTTAACTCTCCGCCAATGAGATCAAGCCTGTTAATGATCTGAATATTGGATTTCTTTTCAGTTCCCTTAAATGCTAAATGTTCCCAAAAATGGGCTAATCCCTGTTCTGAATCTAACTCGTCCCGACTACCGATGTCCAACATGATTCCTACATGTGATATCTCAGTATGCAGTACTTGGCGATGCACAATCGTTATTCCATTAGATAATGTTTTTATTTGAATTGAATTCATAAAGGGGTTTTTACCAAAAAGATCTTAAAATTAATTAATTTTATATCCAATCACTCATTTTTCTTTCATGTCTCAGGCCTCCAAGGTATTAATTATTCAAACTGCCTTTTTAGGAGATGCTGTTTTGATTACTTCTTTGTTGGAGAAAATTAGGGTTGAAAGTCCATCGTCAACGATACATTTATTGGTCAGAAAGGGATTAGAAGACATTTTTAAAGCCTATCCACAGGGTAATTTTGGCCAAGTGTGGACTTATGACAAAAGTAATAAACTGAAATCTTGGTGGGCTTTGCGAAATGAATTAACAAAGGAAAAATTTGACCAAGTTTTTGTAGCCCAACGGTTTTTTGGCATGGGGCTTTTGAGCATTTCGATAGGTGCTAAAAAGGTGGTCGGTTTTGATAAGAATCCACTTTCCTTATTTTTTGATGAAAAAATCAAACATGAATTTGGTCAAGGAAAACATGAAACGGAACGAAATACTGAATTGCTGGCTTCATGGCTGGGCCCCCAACTTCATAAGCCATTTTTGAATGCTAGCCATTTAAACAATTTGCCAGTCGACTTACAAGCCAAAAAATACCTATCTATTTCTCCCGGTTCTGTGTGGGAAACCAAGCGATTTCCTGTTCACAAATGGATCGAATTTATTCGTTTATTGCCCTTGGATCAGGAAATAGTCTTAATGGGTTCTGCGGCTGAAAAACATCTTTCAGATGAAATTGAGAGTGCTTTTAAGGGATTGAGTCGGAACATCCACAATGCCTGCGGTCGATTTAATTTACAGGAGGCTATCGCTGTATACCAACAAAGCCAAATGAGTTTCGTAAATGATTCTGGTCCTTTGCATATATGTTCAGCCTTGAATAATCCTACGGTGGCCATTTTTTGTTCGACTATTCCAGCCTTTGGCTTTGGGCCTTTGGCCGAGCAGAATAAAATTATTGAGGTGAAGGAGAAACTCGCATGTAGGCCATGTGGGGATCATGGAAAGAAATCATGCCCAGAAATTCATTTTAATTGTGCAAATTCAATTGACGTGCATGAAATGCTCCAAGCCTATCAGGATTTTTTAGCCTCTGGAAGCAAGTAAATAGAGCACTGCCATACGAATAGCCACTCCGTTTTCTACTTGGTCTAAGATGATCGAATGAGGCGAATCGGCCGCATCAGAGCTCAATTCCACGCCACGGTTGATCGGACCAGGGTGCATTAATATAATTTCTTTAGGAAGTTCATCCAACATTTTCCGAGTGATTCCGAATGATTGGGCGTATTCACGTAAGCTTGGGAAGTATTTAATTTGTTGGCGTTCCAATTGTATCCTCAACACATTTGCGGCATCGCACCAGGCTAAGGTACTTTTGACATCATGTGAAACTTCGACACCTAAGGATTGAATATGTTTCGGAATTAAAGTGCTTGGGCCACATAAGCGAACTTCCGCCCCTTGTTTTTTGAGGGCATAAATATTAGAAAGTGCCACTCGGGAGTGCAGTATATCTCCAATAATCGCTATTTTTTTACCTGCTAAATCGCCTAATTTTTCTCGAAGGGAATAGGTATCTAAAAGTGCTTGTGTCGGATGCTCGTGCGTACCGTCACCGGCATTGATGATATTTGCTTTAATGTGTTTGGCTAGATAATGGGGAGCGCCCGGACTGGCATGTCGCATGACAATCATGTCCACCTTCATCGCCAGAATGTTGTTGACCGTATCTAATAAGGTTTCTCCTTTTTTTACGGAGGAACCTGAAGCTGAAAAATTGATGGTATCAGCTGACAATCTTTTTTCAGCTAGCTCAAAGGATAATCGGGTGCGTGTCGAGTTTTCAAAAAATACATTGGCAATCGTCACATCACGCAGGGAAGGAACTTTTTTAATCGGTCTATTGAGAACCTCTTTGAATTCCTTGGCCGTTTTAACAATTAGGTCAATGGATTCGGCATCTAAATCTTTAATTCCTAATAAGTGTGGCGATGTTAACATATTTCTTTATTGGGTAATTAACCAAATTTTATCTGCTTCATGTCCTTGTTCAGTCCATTCCACTAATACTTTTTCGGTGGTTAATGTATTGACACTTTTACCTACATAATCAGGGTGAATGGGTAAATCTCGGCTATATATTCGATCGATCAGTACGCAAAGTTCTACTTTGGCGGGACGGCCAAATGCGTTTAAGGCATCCATAGCCGCTCGGACCATTCGGCCAGTAGCGAGTACATCATCGACTAAAATAACGCGTTTATTTTCGACTAAAAAGGGTATTTCGGTTGAGTTAGGTGATAAAGGATCTCCTCTTCTAAAGTCGTCGCGATAGAATGTCGCGTCTATTTTTCCTAAAGCTGGGGGATTTTCTAAATGCTTGCTTAATTCAGCTGCGATCCTTTCTGCAAAAAAGATGCCTCTAGGTTGTAAACCTAAGATAACAGTCTCCGTTCCGTCTATTTGATTTTCAATGAGCTCTTGGCATAACCTTGAGATGGTTATTTCCAACAATGGGCTTGATAAAATCAGCTTGCGAGTCATTGCTGCAAAGGTATTAAAATTTTCTGAGCAATTATTAATTAAATATTGTCTCGTTTAAATCAAATAGAGGTAACAATTGGTCTTTATCTGAGATAATCGGGTTTTCATGGGTCCAATCAATGGCTAAATTAGGGTCATTCCAACGAATACCAGACTCTGCCCCTTTATTCCAAAAATCGGTGCATTTATAGACAAATATCGTCTCTTCTAAGGCGATAAATCCATGCGCAAATCCAGGAGGTACATAGAGCATATTGCCCTTATCTGCATCTAATTCATATTTTTCATGCTGACCGAAGGTTGGCGAGCTTTTGCGTAGGTCAACGATCACGTCGATTACTTTTCCCGTCATGCAACGAACTAATTTACCTTGTGCATGGGGGTCTTTTTGAAAATGCAAACCACGAACAACACCAGCGATCGAAAAGGAGTAATTGTCTTGAACAAAATTTTCTGAAATTCCATTGGCCGAAAATAAATTTTGGTTGTAGGACTCATAAAAATGTCCTCTTTCGTCAAAAAACTTCGTTGGAACGCATTCAATTACTCCAGGGAGTTGGTGTTTAATAAATTGCATAGAATCAGGTAATTTTGGCCAACCTTTGTTTGATTTTGCTTAGGAAAGACCTTTATTTGTGTCAAAATTATTGATATTTAGGCATTAATACAAAGCCTTCTTTTCAAAACGACATGAATTCAATTCAATTAGTTCAACAAATCGAATCAAAGGGGTCTTTTTTATGCGTAGGCTTAGATTCTGATCCTCGATTAATTCCATCAACTTTCCAAAAAGAATCGGATCCCATTTTTTCTTTCAACAAAGCGGTGATTGACGCCACGGAGAAATATGCGGTAGCTTATAAACCTAACATTGCCTTTTATGAGGCTTTGGGGCCTAAAGGTTGGGAAAGTTTACAGAAGACGATGGATTATATTCCTAAAAATGTTTTTACGATTGCCGATGCGAAGCGTGGGGATATTGGAAATACGGCCTTGAAGTATGCGCAGACATTTTTTGAACCTGCGTCGAGTGGCTTTAATTTTGATTCCATTACCGTAGCGCCCTATATGGGAGAAGATTCGGTGACTCCATTTTTAAGTTTTGAAAATAAGTGGGTGATTTTGTTGGCTTTAACTTCAAATCAAGGAAGTCAAGATTTTCAATTGATCCGAGATGAAAATAATATACCGCTTTATGAGCATGTGATGCGTAAGGCGATGGAATGGGGGGACGCGGGCCAATTAATGTTTGTGATTGGGGCCACGCGAACAGAATATTTAAAACATGTTCGTCAGATAGCACCTGATCACTTTTTTTTAGTCCCTGGAGTTGGAGCTCAGGGGGGTAGTTTGGAGGATGTGGCTAAATATGCCATGAATTCGAAGGTGGGTTTGCTAGTCAATTCCTCTAGGGGTATTATCTATGCGGGAGATGACACTTCGGTTTCCGCGGCCAGAGAAGCTAAAAATATCAAAGAAGAAATGAGTATGTATTTAGATCAATATTGGATAAAATAAATTATGGAATTAGGCATAGGAACACCCGCATTATTGTTTTCAACGGTTTCATTGTTGATGATTGCCTTCACCAATCGATTTATGTCGATGGCCTCTTTAATCCGAGGTTTGCATGAAAAGTTTCAGCAGAATCCTGCTGAATCCATTTTGAAACAGATACAAAATTTACGTTTACGGATGACTTTGATTCAATACATGCAGATCATAGCCATAATTAGTTTGATTTTAAGCGTGATATGCATGTTTTTATTGTTTATGAATGAGCAATTGATTGCGCGCTGGTTTTTTGGATTGGGTTTATTGGGAATGAGTATTGCCTTAGGATTGAGTGCGTGGGAAATCACGATTTCCACCAAAGCCCTTGAGGTTGAATTGTCCGATATGGAAGATGTTCTTGGAAAACATCAATAATTTAAAATATATGCTAATTGTATTTTAAAATATGAAATATTTACTATTTTTGTGTACAAAATTGATGTAAAAACCGAAAGGTTACAAAAATACTACTTAGGCGGATTGAATAAAGGCTCGGAATTTTTCTGAGTCTTTATTGTTTTAGGCCTTTAATAATACGGCAGAAAGGGGAGGAAGGTTGATCGAAATGGAGAATGCTTTTCCTTGCCAATTGATTTCTTCGGTCATGACGGCGCCTGAAATCGGATAATCGCTACCGCCATAAACTCCTTGATCTGAATTGAAAATCAATTTCCAAACTCCGGGCAGAGGCACTCCGATTCGATAGTTTTCTCTAGGAATAGGAGTTAAGTTAAGGATGACGATGATTTGTTGCTTCGCTGTTTCTCCCTTTCTTAAAAAACTGATGACCGTATTTGCTTGGTCATTTCCTTCGATCCATTCAAATCCATCATAGTCAAATTGCTTTATATGTAAAGCAGGTTCTTCTTTGTACAGTTTATTCAGCGCTTTGACGGTATTTTGAATTCCTTGGTGCGCGGGTAAATCGCTTAGATGCCAGTCAATACTTTGATCGTGATTCCATTCATTGATTTGCCCAAATTCACCCCCTTGAAAGATTAATTTCGTGCCTGGGTGCATAAATTGTTCGCTGAAAAGCAAACGGAGGTTGGCGAATTTTTGCCAATCATCACCTGGCATTTTTTGTAGCAAAGCTCCTTTTCCATAAACCACTTCATCATGAGAAAGGGGAAGGCAAAAGTTTTCGGCAAAGGCATAGATTAATGAAAACGTTAATTCATTTAGGTGGTGTTGGCGATAAATGGGATCTTTTTGGAAAAATCTGAGTGAATCATTCATCCAACCCATCATCCATTTTTGGCTAAATCCGAGTCCTCCATGGTGCACGGGTTTGGTGACTCCGGGATAGCTGGTGGATTCCTCGGCAATCATTTGAATGTCGGGAAATTCAGCAAATACATGTGAGTTAAGATCCTGCAAAAATGAGATGGAATCTAGGTTATGGTTTCCGCCTAGGTCATTAGGTTCCCATTCACCTTCATTTCGAGAATAATCTAAGTAAAGCATGGAGGCCACCGCATCTACGCGAAGGCCATCGATGTGGTAGCGATCAAGCCAAAAAGCGGCATTAGAAAGTAAAAAGCTTCTGACTTCATTTTTTCCGTAATCGAATACATAGGATTTCCAGTCGGGATGATAGCCCTTTTTAGGATCAGCATGTTCGAATAAACAGGTTCCGTCAAAATTCCGAAGGCCATGGTCATCACCCGGAAAGTGGGAGGGAACCCAATCTAAAATGACACCTATATTAGCCTCATGTAGCTTTTCCACTAAATGCATAAATCCCTGAGGATCACCAAATCTAGACGAAGGCGCAAAATAACCGGTGATTTGGTAGCCCCAAGAAGGCGCGTAAGGATGCTCCATGATGGGCATGAATTCCACGTGGGTGAAGCCCATTTCTTTCACATAGGCCACTAGCTTATGGCTGATGTCCTCATAGGACAGATATTGATTGTCTAATGTTTTTTGCCAAGAGCCTAAATGAACTTCATAAATGGACATGGGTGATTGCAGGCTATTGTAAGTTGGCCTATTTTTCATCCAAGACTGGTCTTTCCATTCTTTATACGTATTCCAAACGATGCTAGCTGTTTTGGGAGGTGTTTCACAATAAAGACCAAAGGGGTCTAGTTTTTCTAGATATTCTCCGGTTTTTGTTTTTATCCCAAATTTATAGGTTTCTCCTGTGTGCACGTGGGGAATAAATCCTTCCCAGATTCCGGAGGAGTCCCAGCGAGGAAATAGGGTATGTGATTCTTTATCCCAAACATTAAAGTTGCCCAGTACATGCACCGATTGCGCATTAGGTGCCCAAACGGCGAATAATGTTCCTTTTACGCCCTCATGTATGATTTCAAAAGCCCCTAATTTTTCGTAAAGCCTTGAGTGCTTGCCGTGTAGAAAAAGGGAAATATCGAAATCACTAAGAAGGGAATGGGGAAGAACTTGGGGCATAAAGGCTTCTAAATCAATTGTTAGGCTAAAATAGCGAAATTAAATTAGATTTATTATGTATTTATTTTAAAGTACTATTTTGAATCTTTAGCAAAAACTTCTACCTTTGTGCCACCAAATTCAGATTTGGTCCGTTCGTCTAGGGGTTAGGACACGTCCCTTTCACGGATGAAACACGGGTTCGATTCCCGTACGGACTACCAGAAACCACTCAGGGCGAGTGGTTTCTTTTATTTTACGGTAGAGGTAGCAAAG
>CANKVC010000096.1 GCA_947486835.1 Cytophagaceae bacterium
GTTCAAACCAAGAAATTTACGTTAGAGGTGCCAATACTGGCCATGTGTTATTGTTGATGGATGGATTCCCATTAAATGACCCTTCGCATATAAGCCAAGTGATGGATTGGAATTTGATTAATTTGGTTAACATCCAAAAAATTGAAATTATAAAAGGGGGGCAATCCACTTTATACGGTTCCGATGCGATGTCGGCCGTCATTAATTTAGTCACTAAGAAGTCCGATAAAGATGGGACTAATGGATCATTAATGATTCAGGGAGGAGGATTTGGGACGCATGCGGCACAAGTTCAAGTCAATACGCGTTTGGCAAAAAATAGGTTTGGAATTTCTTTGCAGAATTATTCGACCGAGGGTTTTTCTGCGGCGAAGGATAGTCTTAAAAAAGGGGAAAATGATGGGATGCGCCAACAATCCCTTTCGGCGACTTGGTCCAGGCCCATCGGCAAAAGGTCGTTGATCGACGTAAATTATCAAGCCTTGTTTTACCAAGGAAATTTGGATGCAGGGCCATTTATGGATGATCGGGACTATACGTCAAAAGCTAAATCTAATTCCATTCGATTGCAATGGCAATATCAACTAAAGCATGGGGATCTTTTTGTTCGAGGTTTTCAAGATGTGATTGATCGAGTTTTTCGAAATGATTCCACGTATATTCCGTTAAACGCCTGGTCGAATTATAGTGAATCTACGTATAAGGGCATTAATCAAGGGGCTGAGGCCTATTTGAAGGGAACATTTTTAAAGCAAATCGAATATGTTTTGGGAGCTGAATACAAAAATCAAGCAACCCAACAATCTGATTTTTCCGTTAGCGCATATGGTCGGTATGATTCTCCCAAATTAGCCGAAAGCATCGCAAATCAATCCATTTTTGGTACTTACTTGACTATCCAAAAAGAATGGAATTCAAATCTAGGGGTGGAAATTGGCGGCCGATGGAATCGTCAATCTACTTTTGGGGATTTTTCTACGGTCAACATAAATCCATTTTGGAAATATTCGAAATCTGGCAAAGCCTTTTTTAATTATTACACAAGCTTTAAAACGCCATCTTTGTATCAATTATTTTCTCCTTATGGGAATTTGGCCCTAAGGCCAGAGCAAGGAAAAACTTTTGAATTAGGGCTAGAGCAGAATATGGGTGATTTTCATGCTCGGTTAGTCGGGTTTCAAAATGAGGTAAAAGATGGAATCGTATTTCAATCAATCTCAGTGGAACCTTATGGGAAATATGGAAATGTATCCCAGCAAAACACTCGAGGACTTGAGGCGGAGCTGAGTTTTACAAAAAAGAAGTGGACAGGAAATTTTTCTTATACGTATTTAAGTGGGACCATGCAGAATAAATTTGATGGAAAAGATTCTACTTATTCATCCTTAATTAGGCGTCCTACGAATCAATGGCAAGCTCGAGTTATTTTCAATGCCAATTCAAAATTGAATTTTTCATTTATGGCGCAGTTTGTTGGCGAACGCAAGGATTATTTTTATGATGAATCGACTTACTCAACAGTTCCTAAGGTCTTGAAAAATTATCTTTGGACGGAATGGCAAGTAGGGTATCAAATTAGTAAAAACTTGAATGCATCGCTGATGGTTAAAAATCTCCTGGGCCAAGAAATCGTTGAGTTATATGGCTATACAGGACAAGGGAGGAATATTCAAGCGAGTTTATTCTGGAAGTTTTAATGATGATGGGGGGGTGATTTAATTTCCTCCCCAATTCATTTGATGACAATAATGAAAATTTATTAAGTATAGATTTAAGGCTTAAAACGTTCATAAACGTCTTTGTTGGTCAATTCATCTTTCCCAAACAATTCGATATAATTCACAGCAGGGGTAAAGCCTGACTCATCCACGCTAACAAAAACTCGTTCTAAAATCTGAAGTTTCCCGTTGATCGGAAACAGTGCGATCGCTTGATTTTTAGCGTTTAATTTGACAACAAATTTTCGCTTTCGGTAGGCTAAAAAATACCCCTCAAAGCTATTGATTTCATCTTTTATTTTATTGGTATATAAGCCATAGGCCAGTGTTCTTTGAATGAGATTCAATTCTTCTTTTTGGCCTTTATCAGCATAGCGAATCCAATAGGTATGAACGGGCTGATTGGGATTCAGAGATTTGTTGGCTAAAATATTCGCGTCATATACAACGGTATTGGCGTTCGAGCTTCTTTGTATGTAAAAGAGGCGATTAGCCGATGCTGGTGGGATTGGAAAACGTTCTGTAGGAAATGCAACTGCGCTTTGGAGAAACCAAAGGCAAGAAAACATAATCAAGAACGAACGTATCATGAGGGATTATTTTAGGCCTTGTTCCATTTTTTCTACGATTTCTTCTGAAATACCTACACAAGAAAATCCTCCATCATGGAACAGATTTTGCATCGTAATTTTTTTAGTTAAATCAGAAAATAAGGTAATCACATAATCGGCACAATCATCTGCGGTTGCATTTCCTAATGGTGACATTTGGTTTGCATATTCATAAAAAGCGTTGAAACCACTAATTCCGGTTCCAGCCGTTGTTTTGGTTGGCGATTGAGAAACGGTATTAACGCGAACTCCTTTGGCTTTTCCGTAATGATATCCGTATGAACGCGCAATAGATTCTAACATGGCTTTTGCTTGCGCCATATCGGTGTAATCGGGGAATGATCGTTGGGCTGCGATGTAAGAAAGAGCTACCACAGAACCTCCTTGGGCGATGGCATCTTTTTTCTGAGCGACTTGCATCATTTTGTGAAAAGATAAAGCTGAAACGTCGAGTGATTTTAGGAACCATTCGTAGTTCAAATCGCTATATTCACGGCCTTTTCGGATGTTTGTACTCATGCCGATGGAATGCAAAACAAAGTCAACAGGGCCTCCTAAGAATTCCAAGGATTCGTCATATAGGTTTTCTAATTCCTCAATGGACGTAGCGTCTGCGCCGATGATCTTGGCACCGGTTTCTTCGGCTAATTTATTGATTTCGCCCATACGCATGGCCAGGGGAGCGTTTGTTAATGTGAAGGTTGCGCCTTCTTCATGCGCTCTTTGTGCAATTTTCCAAGCAATCGAATCTTCGTTTAATGCTCCTGAAATAATACCTCGTTTCCCTTTTAATAAGCCGTACGCCATAGTGTAAAAATTTTCTTGTGTAATCTTGTGATTTTGACATGCAATTAACGAATTTTTTCTTAAAAAATGATCAACATTTTGTGCGCAAAAGGGGTGATATTGGATAATTTGTTGGTATTTTGAAATATTTACGTATCTTTGCATTTGTAATTTGAGAAATGAAGAGGGGTTTTAATCCCTCTTTTTGTTTTCTAGCCCTAGAGAGATGAGTGATTTGAATCAAAAAATTAAAGCTTGGATTGATGATTATGTAGGGAAAGGGCCTATTTTTTTGGTTGACCTACAAGTTACAATAGGCGCAAGGAGAACGTTAATTTCGATATTATTGGATACTGAGGAGGGGGTGACGATCGAAGAATGCGCTTTATTGAGCAGGAAATTGGGTCATCACATGGAGGAGAATGAATGGATTGAGGAGGCTTATAATTTAGAGGTTTCTTCGCCGGGTTTAGATTATCCATTGACCCATGGCTGGCAGTTTAAGAAGAATGTAGGCCGACAAATTAAAGTATGGTTAGTAGGGGAGGATCCGGTTATAGGAGTTTTAATGGGTTATACGGATGTGGCGGTGGAAGTTTTATTAGAAAAAATGGTGAAGCATAAAAAAGTAGTTGCCAAAGAATCTTCATGGATTCAGTTGGCGGCGGTAGATAAAATAAAAGTACAGGTAACATTTCAATAAAAAAACGTAAAGATAGCAATGAACAGTGTTGAATTAATTTCGTCATTTTCGGACTTTGCTCGAGATAAGAACATTGACAAACCGACGATGATTTCTGTTTTGGAGGAAGTTTTCAGAACGATGATTCGTAAGAAATTTGGATCAGATGAGAATTTTAATGTCATTATCAATCCTGAGAGTGGTGATTTGGAGATGTGGCGAACTCGGGAGATTGTCGACGATAACTCGGAAGACATTTGGGATTTTGATAAAATTCCATTGGCTGAGGCTAAATTAATCGAGCCAGATTTTGAAATTGGAGAAGAGGTAGCTGAGTTGATTAAGCTGGAGGACTTTGGTCGTCGGGTGGTTCAAACGGCACGTCAAACTTTGATTCAGAAAATTAAAGATATTGAGAAGGAGAGTTTGTATGATAAGTACAAAGATTTGGTTGGCGAGTTAGTGACTTCCGAAGTATATCAAATTTTAGGTCGCGAATTGATTTTATTGGACAATGATGACAATGAATTGATTTTGCCTAAAACTGAGATGATTTCAAAAGATCGTTTTAAAAAGGGTGAGACGATTCGCGCGATTATTCACAAAGTGGAAATGGCGAATGGAACACCTAGAATTATATTATCTAGAATTTCTCCTGTATTTTTGGAGCGTTTATTTGAGCAAGAGATTCCTGAAATTTATGATGGAACGATCTCGATTCGCAAGATTGTGCGTGAGCCAGGCGAGCGTGCTAAAGTAGCTGTTGAATCTTATGATGACCGAATTGATCCAGTTGGAGCTTGCGTAGGGATGAAAGGTTCTCGTATTCATGGAATTGTTCGTGAATTGCAGAATGAAAATATAGATGTCATTAATTTTACGGAAAATTTAGAGTTGTTGGTTGCCCGTACCTTAAGTCCTGCGAAGTTGAATTCGATGACGATTGACAAGGAGCGCCGACGTATTTCTGTATTTTTGAATTCTGACCAAGTGTCTATGGCGATTGGTCGTGGGGGACAAAATATTAAGTTGGCTGGTAAATTAGTCGGTTATGAAATCGATGTCTTCCGTGATGTGCCTAAAGATGAGTTGGATGATGAGGATGTTGAATTGTCAGAATTCTCAAATGAGATTGAGGCTTGGGTATTGGCGGAGCTTCATAAAATTGGTTTGGATACGGCTAAGCAAGTATTAGCTTTATCTAAAGAAGAATTAGAGCGTAGAACAGAATTAGAGGAAGAGACGATTGAGGATATTTTATCTATTTTACGTTCTGAGTTTGAATAGGTTTTAGATTAAATTAGATTTATTACATAGTATTTTAATTTTTTATGGCAGAAGAAAAGACAATGCGGTTAAGCCTTGTAGCAAAACAAATAAACGTGGGAACGTCTACGATCCTTCAGTTTCTTTCTGCTAAGGGCCATAAAGTCGACAACAATCCGAATGCGAAATTAAATTTCGAGCAATTGACTTTATTGGCCAATGAATTTGGCGCTAACCAACTTTTGGAAACTCAAGAGGTAGTAAAGCCTGTGGAGGTAGTTGCCGAAATTCCGGTAGCAGAACCGATCATTGAGAAGGTTCCTGAGCCTATTGTTGAGGAGAAAAAGCCTGAACCGGCGCCTGCTCCTGTTGTGGTGGAAGCCGTTGTGGAAGTTCCTCCAGTTGTTGAGGTTCCTAAGGTAGAAGCTCCTATTGTGGAGGAAACTAAAGAGGAAGAGAAGCCAATAGGTTTAAAGGTTTTAGGCAAAATAGAATTAGATAAAAAGGGACATCAGGTGGCACCAAAGCCGGCACCTAAGTCAGTGGCTGAGGTGAAGAAATCTGAGCCAATTCCGGTGGATAATGCTGAGGAAGCAATTGTCGATAAAGCGGTTGAGGAGCCAGTGAAGGAAGTTGCCCCAGCGGTTGACCCTATCATTGAGCCAGATTTGGATATTCAATTGATTGAAGCTAGAGGAGAGACTTTACGAGGTCTAACCGTTTTAGGTAAGATTGAATTGCCGGTTGAAAATGATCGTTCAGGCGGTGGGCATAAGCATAAGCGTAAGCGAATTATTAAGGAGGAGAAAAAACCATTAGCTAATGATGGAGGAAATCGTCCTGCACCTGCAGGTGGAAACACTCAGAATAAGGGAAAAGATTTTGGTAAAAAACCAGCAGTAGCTGCTCCGGGAGCTAAGCCTCTTTCTAAAGAGGAGTTGTCCGATAAAGATATTCAGGAGCAAATTAAGGCTACGATGGCACGTCTACAAGGCGCGTCGACGAAGCAAAGTTTTGGTGCTGAGAAGAGAAAAGAGAAGCGTAAAGGTCGTGCAGAGGCAGAGGAGGCGCGTTTGATGGCTGAGGATGAAGAAGCAAAAGTTTTAAAGGTAACTGAATTTATTTCGGCAAGTGACTTGGCGTCATTGATGGATGTGTCTGTTAATGAGGTGATTTCGACGTGTATGAGTTTGGGTATGTTTGTGTCGATCAACCAGCGTTTGGATGCGGAGGCCATTACGGTCATTGCGGATGAATTTAGTTTTGAGGTAAGTTTTGTATCTGCGGAAGAGGAGATTGATGCGGTTGAAGTAGAGGTGGAAGATTCGCCAGAAGATTTATTGCCACGTGCGCCGATTGTCACCATCATGGGACACGTTGACCACGGTAAGACATCTTTGTTGGATTACATCAGAAGAGCGAAAGTAGCGGCTGGAGAGGCTGGAGGGATCACCCAACATATTGGTGCATACTCTGTAGAGACGGATTCAGGGAAAAAAGTTACGTTTTTAGATACACCAGGTCACGAGGCGTTTACAGCGATGCGTGCGCGTGGGGCTAAGGTTACCGATATTGTTATCATTGTAATTGCGGCGGATGATTCGGTCATGCCACAAACGAAGGAGGCAATCAATCATGCAATTGTGGCAGGGGTTCCGATCATTTTTGCTTTTTCTAAAGTGGATAAAGACGGTGCGAATACCGATAAGGTTCGTGAGGAGTTGTCTGCTATGAATATGTTGGTGGAAGACTGGGGTGGAAAATACCAAAGTCAAGAAATTTCATCTAAATCTGGTTTAGGTATTAATGATTTGTTGGAAAAAGTATTGTTAGAAGCTGAATTGCTTGAGTTAACTGCTAACCCAAATAAAAAGGGAGTCGGCACGGTGATTGAGGCAGAATTAGATAAGGGTCGCGGGTATGTGACTACCTTGTTGATTCAGGCGGGTACTTTGAAAATAGGTGATATGATGTTGGCGGGCGATAATTATGGTCGTGTGAAAGCGATGTTTGATCATTATGGTCAAAAAATTAAGAAGGCGGGTCCTTCGACGCCAGTCCAAGTATTAGGTTTGAATGGAGCGCCACAAGCTGGAGACAAATTATTGTGTTTAGAAAATGAGCGTGAGGCACGTGAGATTGCCAATAAAAGAGAGCAGATTTTACGTGAGCAAACTTTGCGTACACGTAAGCATATAACTTTAGAGGAGATTGGTCGTCGGAAGGCAATCGGTACTTTTAGAGAATTAAACGTAATTGTAAAAGGTGACGTGGATGGTTCTGTGGAGGCCTTGTCAGATTCATTGATGAAGTTGTCGACGGAAGAAGTCCAAGTTAGAATTATTCACAAAGGGGTGGGACAGGTTTCTGAGTCAGATGTAGCGTTAGCGTCAACATCGGATGCGGTTATTATTGCATTCCAAGTTCGTCCTTCTCAAAATGCTAGAAAATTAGCTGAGAATGAGCAAATTGAAATCCGTAATTATTCCATTATTTATCAGGCCATTGATGAAATCAAGGCCGCGATGGAGGGTATGTTGGCGCCAACCTTTGAAGAAATCATCACATCGAATATTGAAGTAAGGGATGTATTTAAAATCACGAAAATTGGTACGGTGGCTGGATGTTATGTCTTAGATGGTACAGTTAAGCGTGCACATAAAATTAGGGTTATTCGTGACTTCGTGGTTATCCACGACGGCGAGATATCGGCTTTGAAGAGATTTAAGGATGATGTACAGGAAGTCAAATTTGGTTATGAGTGCGGTTTGTCTGTGAAGAACTTCAATGATTTAGAGGTGGGCGATAATTTAGAATGTTACGAAATGAAGGAAGTGAAACGTACGTTGAAATAAAGATTAACGTTATGATAGGAAAAGGCCAAATCGATGATTTGGCCTTTTTTGTTCGCTATAAATATTGATAGTTTTAAATTAACTTATTTATTTCTCAGTGCTAATTTATAAAAATGAATTAGCTTAACAATTCCTTTAAATTCACCGATTTAAAGAATACATAAATTAACGCTAAAAATAAACCAAATAGAATGGACCCAACCGTGATCAACAAGCGATTTGGGCTACTTTTTCCGTAATTCACCTGCGCAGGTTCAAGCACTTTAAATAATGGTGTTTCTTTTTGAATTCGAATTTTAGCTTCATTTAACTGAGTCGTTAAGGTTGAATATAAATTGAATGATAGATCTACTTCATATTGTAATTTCTTTTCTTGGTCCTTCGCTACATTTAAGAATGGATTTCTATTTTGATCTTTATAATTGGATAAGGTAAACAATGACTGATCGTAACGTTTCCTTGCTTCATCTTGCCTATCCTGTAAAAATCGCATCTCTTTATTTGCTTTCTCTGTTCGGTAGCTAATCACATATTTGGTTAGTTGGGCCTGCACGATACTCGTCATATTTGCTGCGACAATGGGATTTGACATTTTTGCCGAAATCAAAATAGCAGGCGATTTTTTATCGGTCTCAATTTTGATCGCTGCTTTTAGTTGTCCAATGGCTGAAGATTCTCTATCAGACATTGTCAACAAATCGGGTTCAAAACCGATTTTTGATTTAACAGATGGGGTAATTTTTGTTTGAGTGATTTTTTCTTCCCCTGATAGGATTTTCGAGAAATTCAATGGCGCATTCTCATTTTTCTCATTCAAATAATCTAAAATCGTCTGCCATTTTTTTAATTTAGGATTATAAATTTTGGATTTGATTAGCTCTAACAAGAACGGAGAACTCTCAACAAGATTTGGGTAAAGGCTTGGATTAATAATGTCCATATTTGAGTTTGCCCCACCAATA
>CANKVC010000097.1 GCA_947486835.1 Cytophagaceae bacterium
TATAGCAACCGCATTGTATAAGGATAGGGCAACTAAACCCTCTTGCGATGGCTTGTAAGTTGAGCGATAATCTGCGTTAGCTCCCGTATTAGACAAAATTGACTCAAACTGGAAATGACGAGACATAGTCTTTTTGCCATCTTTTGCTGAACCCACTTTACGTGTAACAGCCCATTGTGCTGCAAATTCTGCTGGAGCAATCCATGATCCTAAGAAATCTGCGCCAATAGAAACAATTGTTTTTGCCTGGCTGAAATCGATGTTCGGTAAAACACCACCATGTGCCTGAGTTAACCCATAAGCTGGGTTTGCATCATAAACAACATGTTGGGTCGTAGGGTATTTTGCTGTAAATTCTGCAATTACTTTTTTAGTAGTAGGAGAGAGAATCGAATTAGATACAATTCTAATTTGTCCTCCTTTAGCAGCAGCTGCAGCTAATTTAGCTGTAAATTCTTTATCTAGTTGGGCCCAGTCTGCAGATTTTCCGCCTACCTGAGGTCCTTTTAATTTCTCGTTATCATAAAGACTTAATACGGATGCGTGCGCGCGTCCTGATAAAACTCCTTTAGAAACAGATGATGATTTATTTCCTTCAATTTTAATCGGCCTTCCTTCTCTCGTTTTAACCAAGATGGAGGCGTATTCTCCACCATCTGAATAGGTTGACGCGTACCAATTGGCAATAGTCGGCTCTACATCTTCTGGCTTGTTTAAATAAGGTATTGTGTTTTTCACTGGGGATTCACATGCAGCTAATGACACTGCAGCTACTCCAAAACCCAACATTTTCAGAAAATCGCGGCGGTGAGTAGCAGATCCATCTACGAGGGATTCTCCCTTTGAATCATTTTCAGTTGGCATATTACCAAACTCATTGTGAATGTTTTTTACAAACGATGGTTCATTGGTTAACTCCTCAATCCCTTTCCAATACCTCTTGTTCGAATTTTCCATATAATCTTTCTTATTCAGACTAAAATTGAATCTATTTTTCTACTATTAATAATGACACTTAGAACATTCTAAGCCACCGATGTTTTGAACTTTTAAAGGCGTTTTGCTATCCTTATTATGTACCTCAACTAATTTATCATAATAGGCATTTCCTTTTGCATTAACGTCTGTTTGACGGTGACAGTCAATACACCATCCCATGGTTAAGGATGAACGTTGCTCCACCACTTCCATTTTCTCCACATCACCGTGGCAGCTTTTACACTCAAGCGCCCCAACATTCGTGTGTTGCGAGTGATTGAAATAAGCTAAATCAGGAAGGTTATGAACACGTACCCATTGAATAGGCTCGTTTTTTTCTATTGCTGAGTAAATCTTTTGAATTTCTGGAGACTCTCTTTTGATCGCATTGTGGCAGTTCATACAAATATTGGCCGATGGCACATTGGCTCCTTTTCCCTCGTAAACTCCTGTATGGCAATAGTTGCAATTGATTTGATATTCACCTGCGTGTAATTTGTGCGAAAATTTAATTGGTTGCTCTGGTGCATATCCTTGGTGAATACCCACTCCATAAGCTGCATCAATGGTTGCTTTGCCTCCTAATAATAAGGCTAAAACAATTATGCCTGTTTTGACCGCTGAATTGGCTGCTAATGATTTTGCATTTTCAGATAATGATTGGAAAAATGGCTTTCCTGATTCGTTTACCTCAGAGCCAGAAAGCTTGCCTAACGTATTAACAATTGACAATAAGGCAATGAGAACTAAAACCATGATGATTAGAAGACCGACTAACAAGATTTCCATCATGCCACCAGAGCTTGGAGCCGCTGCTGGAGCTGCACCCGCCACCGGAGCTGCACCTGCTGCCGGAGCCGCTGGAGCTGCATTCGCTGCATCGATGTAAGCAACAATTCCCTTGATCTGTCCCTCTGTAAAGTTGGGATACGGGGTCATCGCCGCCTTGTTATATTTGTTATACAAATCATTGGCATACTTGTCGCCAGAGGCAATCATAGCCTGAGGGTTGTGTACCCAAGAAACAATCCATTCGATTGGACGTCGCTCAGAAATACCTTTTAATCCAGGGCCAACTAAAGCCTCATCGGAAGTATTATGGCATGCCGCACAATTGTTTTTAAATAATGATTCTCCTTCGGCCGCATCTTGTGAATAGGATGCACTTGCTGTTGCAAATAATAAGGCTAATGAAAAAAGAAAGGTAACGAGAGGTGATTTTTTACAAAACATAAGCTTAGAATTCTCTTTTTAATTCAGAGGCCAAAATTACTATCTGAAATAATAAGAAACAATTAATTGGCCACTCAATTTCAGGATTTTTTAAGGATTAGCCCCTTATTTAGAATTTTTTGAAATAAGCATAAAAGATTATTGAATTATTTTTAGCTTAAGTATTAAAATTTTAACACAAACAAAAAAACCTTCGCTAGGAAGGTTTTTTGAGGTTTCGAGCGGATTCGAACCGCTGTAGAAGGTTTTGCAGACCTCTGCCTAGCCGCTCGGCCACGAAACCAATTAACTGGGACGCAAAAATAGCACTTTTTTACTAATGGGCAAACGAATTATTTAAAATTCAGAATTTATGGATTGAATCTTGGGCCAATTTGTCTGTCAAATTTAACCTAGCGTAAACACCGTAATTTCTGGTGGCATACCCACTCGGCCAGGATATCCTAAATACCCGTATCCTCGGTTTACATAAATTTGCTGCTCTCCTTCTTTATATAATCCTGCCCATTGCTTATATACGTATTGTGCTGGAGACCATTTATAATTTCCAATCTTCACTCCAAATTGTGTTCCATGCGTGTGACCAGCAAAAGCAACATCAATGTCCTTGAATTTCTTGGTCACTTCGGCATTCCAATGGGTTGGGTCGTGTGAAAGAAGTAATTTAGTAGAGGCTTCTTCCGTACCCGCATAGGCCTTTCCTAAATTACCATACCATGGAAAACGACCCACGCCAATATTTTGCACTCCTATGATGGCTAATTTTTCACCGGACTCTTCGATGAACCGATGTTCATCCATTAATAAGTCATAACCCATTAGCTCATGAGCTTTCATTAAATCTTTTAAATTTTGCTTTTTTGCTGCTGGGGAATTCCAGCGAACATAATCGCCATAATCGTGGTTGCCTAAGGTGCTGAAAACGCCTAAGGGAGCTTTTAATTTTGAGAATATTTCAAAATAATCTTTAACCTCTTTTGCTTCATTATTAACCAAATCTCCTGTAAAAAAAATCACATCCGCCTTCTCTCGCATCATCATTTCGACACCTCCTTTGACAGCTGTTTTATTGAAAAAGCTGCCTGTGTGAATGTCAGAAACTTGTGCAATGCGCATGCCTTTGAAAGCTTTGGGTAGATTTGGGATTTTTAAAGATATTTTTTCAACTCGGTAATCATGCGCTCCTGAAATAATTCCAAAAGCAAATGTGGCTGCAGGAACGGCGCCAACGGCCAACGCTGCCTTGGAAAGGAACTCGTTTCTGCTAATATTTCCAGGCGCATATTCCTCGGAACTAATGCGCATTTTGACATTTTGGAAGGACCAACGAATGATTCGGGTAATATCTTCAATGAGTAAAAATATGATGATGAATAATTTGGTGATCACACTAATCATCACCAAGGCCATAAAGGTTATCCGAATCTCGTTTTTCCAAAAATGCAAGGGCATGAAATTATACGCCCAAATTCCGGCAATGATCAAACTCGTAAATCCCCAATATCCATATCGGGTAAATATCTGTATTTGAGCGGATGATTGTTGTGTTGCCGTGCGAAATGCTTGCCAAACATAATAATCAATTGCAAAAATCATGAGTGACAAAAAAGGCACAAAATACATTTTATTCATAGGATGGTGCTCGCTAATGTGATTTACAACTAAATTTGTTGTTCATTTGTTCCAAAGGTGCAAAAAATTATGAAAAAAAACATCAGTATTTACGGGGGCGGTTGGGTAGGAGCACCTTTAGCATTTAAATTAGCGTTAGCGGAATTCGAAGTAATCGTATCAGCATCGTCTGCTCACAAACAAGCCAAACACCCTAATATTAAGGTAGTGGAATTTAGGGCAGAGCCCAATATGGAGAAGGGCCTTTGGGACGAAATGAATCAGTCTGAAATACAAATTTGGGCAATACCTCCGCGTAGAAAAAAGAATTCGGAAGAATTTTATTTGCAAATATTGCAGGATTGGCTCAGCGTTTTGGATGTGAAGATTGTGAAAAAAATCATTTTTCTTTCGTCCACTTCCATCTATCAAAATGTTTCTGATATCGTGGATGAAAAATCCTCCATTGTCGAAACTTCTTTGATGGCTCAAGCCGAGCAACTCATTCAGGCGTCTAAAATACCCAGTGTTACTTTACGATTAGGGGGTTTAATGGGTGGCGACCGATTTGTTGCTAAATATTTTTCTGGCCGTAGAAACGATGGGGCAAATTGTCCGGTCAACTATGTCCACAAAGATGATGTGGTCGCTCTCTGTGCGTTAACGGTTGAAAAAATAAATAAGGGTATATATAATGTAGTAGCACCTATTCACCCGACCAAAGGTGAAGTAGGAGAAAATGATATTGAAAAGCGTAATATGCCTGCAGGGACTTGGGATTATTCACAGCCCTGCTTAGGAGGTAAAATTATTTCTGGGGAAAAAATAACGAAGGAGTTAAAATACCAATTTAAGCATCCTGACCCGATGGAGTTTTAATCAAACTCGATAAGCCAATAAATTTTGTAGAGACGCGATACCTCGCGTCTTATGCTTCTAATAAAAAAGGAATTTTTCTCTGCTAAAAACGCGTGATTTTTACTTATCCTTAGACATGATTGAGCTCAGAAATGGCCAACCACGCCATCAGTCCCGGTCCGATTTCCAAAGCTTCTTCATCGATATCAAAGGTAGGCGTATGCACGCCGCTGATGATTCCGCGGGCTTCATTCCGAGTACCTAATCGGTAAAAACAGGCATCTACATGATGTGTATACCAAGCGAAATCCTCCGCCGCCATCCAAATATCTAGGTCGATGACCTGCTCTTTCCCCATGTATTCAATCGCCGCTTCTTTCATTCGACGGGTTAACGCTGGATTGTTTTGTAAAAACGGATACCCTTTTAATACCTCGAATTCGCAAGTGCCACCCATCGCCTCCGCCATTCCTTCGGCTAATTTCTTCATTTTCGCCAAGCCATCCGCGCGCCATTCTTCATCCATCGCTCGGAAAGTCCCTTGAATTTTAACCTCATCGGGGATGATGTTGGTCGCTCCCAAACCCTCGATTTTTCCAAAGGTCAATACGGATGGTAATCTTGGGTTTTTATTTCGAGAAATGATTTGTTGCATCGCCACAATGATGTGCGAAGCAATCAAAATGGGATCTACGCAGATATCGGGCATGGCCCCATGGCCACCTTTACCTTTCACCGTCAAATATAATTCGTCCGCACTGGCCATGTACATACCTTCCCGAAAACCGATTTTCCCCACCGGGATATTCGGCGCGACATGTTGGCCCAAAATCCCAGCCGGAACTGGATTTTGCAAAGCACCATCCTGAATCATAACACTGGCTCCCCCAGGTGCTTTTTCCTCCGCAGGCTGAAAAAGTAATTTTATCGTCCCCTCAAATTCCCCCCGTATTTCTTGTAATATTTTCGCCGTGCCGAGCAAAGAAGAAGTATGTACATCATGTCCGCAAGCATGCATAACGCCTTCTCGTTTGGATTTATAAGGCACATCATTTGCTTCAAAAATGGGCAACGCGTCCATGTCGGCGCGTAAAGCAACCACACGCTTAGTCGGATTCTTGCCCTCTATCTTAGCGATTAGCCCTGTATTAGCGATGCACTCTGCTTGAATTCCCATGGAATTGAGTTGGGCCAACACATAGGCCTGAGTCTCTACTTCATGGTAAGAAAGTTCAGGATTTTGATGTAGGTGATGGCGATTTCCGATCACTTCCAACGTATTTTTCTGGGCTATTTCCTTAATCTTTTCAATCAGCTGGGACATGTGTTTTTTCTTTTTTTTGCAAATCTACAAAGAATGAACAATACCCTCGAGCCATGTGTACAAAAGCGATTAAAAAATTATTATTTTTCTTTGGAATTGATGACAATCATTTGATAATTTTCTTACCTTTAAAACGAGTAGAGGATTTGCGAAAAAAGCGAAAAATAATTTTTGTCTATGAGTCAGAAAGTGTTAGTTCTCAATCAAGATTATAGTGCCCTCACGATTTGTTCGATGCCCAAAGCATTCTTGTTGGTCTACCTAAACAAGGCCGAATTAGTGGCCGAATCAAGCACTGCAAAATTGCACTCGATCTCACAAACTTTCCCCTTTCCCTCCGTCATTCGCCTACATCGATATGTTTATTTTCCATACAAGGGAGTTGTTTTAACTAGGCAGAATATTTTTAAGCGCGATGCGAATACATGTCAATATTGCGGATCCAAAGATCATTTGACATTAGACCATGTCATGCCAAAATCTCGTCAGGGAAGAACTTCTTGGGATAATTTAACGACTGCTTGTAAATACTGTAATTCGAAGAAAGGAGACCTTACCCCAGAGGAGGCAGGAATGCATTTAGCACGCCATCCTTTCAAACCATCTTTTGTTATGTTTTTGCGAAATTTTTCCGGAATTTTGGACCAACAATGGATTCCGTTTGTGGGATCTAAAAGAGAACCCATCTATTAAGTATGAAAATTTCATTTATTGGCGCAGGAAATGTGGCTTGGCATTTATCTCAAGCATTTGAAAATGCAGGAAATTCTGTTCAAGAAGTTTTCAGTCGAGACCCCAAAAAGGCAAAAGAATTAGGTAGTTTTTTATATAATGCACGTGTTCAAGAACATTTAGATTTTTCTGAATCTACTTCAGAAGTATTTTTTATGTGCATTCCTGAATCTGCCTATCCTCAAGTTTTACCCGAATTATTATTACCCAAATATGGGATTCTAGTATTGGTTTCAGGTACAGCCCAATTGGCAGAATCGATGCTTTTGTACGATCCACTTCGGGAGAGCATGAACCAGATTGGGGTGTTTTTTCCGGTCCAACATGTTTTAACGGGTCGGAAATTAAACCTTTCAAACACTCCTATATGTGTTGAGGTATTAGTGGAGGAAACGGAAACTATTTTATTGGCTCTTGCCAAAGATGTCTCCGATGCCATTTATTTAGTCAATGGTGATGAACGAAAAAAGATTCATTTGGCGATGCTGATGGCGGGTACTTTTACGCAGCAACTATGGAACCAGGCGAAAGAATTGTTGACCTCGATCGAATTAGAACCCCAATTAATTCAAGGGGTTGTCGAAAATTACATGAAGTCTTTTTTCTCCAATCACCCCATTTCCCCAGCCCAAGAAGCCGCAAAATTACAAGATGGGAGAATGGTGATGGACCAACAATCACTCATTGATCGTCCAGAAATGCAGGAAATCTATAAACAGATGTTGGCCTTAATCAAATCTCAATCACTTGATTAACGGTCGGTCCATTTCTTGAATGACGCGGACTTTACTGAATCCCAAAATAATTGTGTGTGCCACTGGATGGGTAAAAATGTAAAAGAGGCTATCGCCACTTGCATTTTTCTGTATGCTTGGAGGAATTTCTTGTTGGATTGATTGGCTATAATCCAACGCATCCAAAATGTCTTTGATTTTTTGATCCTGCACTTGAGCGTTTAGTTCGCTAGGTTTTCCTATGAGAATGGAAATTCCATATTTTTTGGAAAGGGATGCCAAGTCTAAGGCTGATTTTTCACTTAGTTTTTTTTCTATTTCTTTTTGAACACCTAATCCCCACGTGTCTACCTGGTTTACTATTTGTTCTGGTAGTACACGCTTAACTTGCTTGGCTTTCATTTCTTTAACTGCAGCTGTGGTATCAATGCGTGTTGAAAAGTCACATGAGCTTAATCCTAAGATAAAAAAGAGTAAGAAGAGTTTGGATAGGGACATAATAAAAAAGCGTTGCGCAAAGGTATTCAACTAATTGTTATCTTTGCAAAAATTTTTAAAATAGAAAATCATGCTTGAGCAGTTGGAGGCCATTAGGGAACGTTTTTTAGAAGTGGAGCAACAGATAGCCATGCCGGAAGTCGTATCAGATTTAAAGAAATTCAAAACATTAAGTAAGGAATATAAGGATTTGCAAAAAATTGTCGATCAGTATACCACCTATTTGAATTTGTTGAAATCCATCGAGGAGGCAAAGGATGTTATTGCCACGGAAAAAGATGAAGATTTTAGGGATATGGCTAAGGCGGAGTTGGATGAATTAATTCCAGCCGAGAAAGACATGAATGAGGTGTTGAAGGAGATGCTTATTCCTAGGGATCCAAATGATTCGAAGGATTGTATTTTGGAAGTTCGAGGTGGAACAGGAGGGGATGAAGCAAGTATTTTTGCAGGTGATTTATTTAGAATGTATCAGCGATATGCTGAAAAGATGGGCTGGACTTTCCAAATTATGGATTTTACAGAAGGCTCGGCCGGTGGATATAAGGAGATAATTGCCTCGGTTCAAGGGGAAGATGTTTATGCTAAAATGAAATTTGAGTCAGGTGTTCACCGGGTTCAGCGCGTGCCAGCGACTGAATCTGCAGGTAGAATTCATACGTCAGCGGCTTCTGTAGCCGTGATGCCAGAGGCTGATGAGGTGGATGTGCAGATCAATATGAACGATATCAGAAAGGATACTTTCTGTTCATCCGGAGCGGGCGGCCAGTCGGTGAATACGACTTATTCTGCTGTTCGTGTGACGCACATTCCTTCTGGACTTGTGGTTCAGTGTCAAGATGAGCGATCTCAAATTAAGAACTTTGATAAG
>CANKVC010000098.1 GCA_947486835.1 Cytophagaceae bacterium
AAATAAGTATCATGTAAATTAATATCCAATGCGGAGTTTCCTAGAATGATTCCTGTTACTCCTCCCGAAATAAACAAGGACACAAGACCAATAGAGAACAACATCGCTGGAGTAAACACTAAATTACCTTTCCATAATGTGGTGATGTAATTAAATGCTTTTACCGCAGAAGGTACCGCAATAATTAAAGTTAGGAACATAAATACAGATCCAAGGAATGGATTCATACCCGTCACAAACATGTGATGCGCCCAAACAATAAAGGCTAGTGCAGTAATTCCCATCATGGAGCCAATCATCGCTCTGTATCCAAAAATTGGCTTACGTGAATTAGTCGCGATAATTTCCGAAGTCATTCCTAATGCTGGAAGTAAAACGATGTAAACTTCTGGGTGACCTAAGAACCAGAATAGATGTTGGTATAAAATAGCTGAACCACCTACGTTTGGTAATGCCTGACCTTGAATATAAATTTCAGATAAGTAAAATGAGGTTCCAAATGAACGGTCAAAAATCAATAATAAAGCAGCTGACAATAAAACAGGGAAAGACAATAATCCCAAAACAGCCGTAAAGAAGAATGACCAAATGGTTAAAGGCATCCGTGTAAACGTCATACCTCTAGTACGTAAATTAATGATGGTACAGATATAATTGATACCACCCATTAACGACGAAACAATAAAGAAGGTCATACTGGTTAACCACAAGGTCATGCCTAATCCCGAACCTGGCATCGCTTGAGGTAATGCACTAAGTGGAGGATAGATTACCCAACCACCCGAAGCTGGACCAGTTTCGATGAAAAGGGATGAGAACATAATGACCGAAGACAAGAAGAAGAACCAATAAGATAACATATTGATAAATCCAGAAGCCATATCACGTGCTCCTACTTGCAATGGAATTAAAAAATTTGAGAAGGTTCCTGATAAACCTGCTGTCAATACAAAGAATACCATGATGGTTCCATGCATGGTTACCATAGCTAAATAAAATTCTTTATCCAGTTTACCGGAGTCATCGATCCAACCACCTAATATAGGTCTTAACCATTCCATCGACATTTCAGGAAATCCTAATTGAAGTCTAAATAAAATGGAAAGGGATCCGCCAAGAAATGCCCATAAGATACCAGATATTAGGTATTGCTTGGCAATAGTCTTGTGATCTTCTGAAAAGATGTACGTACGAATAAATCCTAAATCATGATGCTCATGATCGTGATCGTGGTCATGTGTGTGAACTTCTTCGGCTGTGGATATGGCTGTTGACATATATATTAAATTTTTCTTATTTCTTTAATGATTTTAATTTACACTTACCGCTTCAGTGCTATCTGTTGCGATGGGTTCAATGGGAATATATTTACTAGCTTTTGCTTTTAAATTAGTCGGTACTTTATCTAAATAAGCTGGATTTGTTGCTAGGAATGGCTTTTGCTCTGCCACCCATTTTTTGTAATCTTCTGGCTCGTCAACAAACACCGTGATGGACATACCAAAATGACCACGGCCACAAACCTCTGTACAGTTTACTTTGAAATTAAAATCAGGCTTGCCTAATTTAGCTCGCATTTCATCTGTTGATATAGTAGGAATAAACCAAAATTTTGTCGGCATACCCGGAACCGCATCCATTTTCACGCGGTGAAAAGGCAAATAAACAGAATGTAAAACATCTTGTGCTCTGATTTTCAAAAGAACGGGTTGGCCCTTAGGCAAGTGTAATTCAGTCGCCGTAAAATCGTCAAATGAACTTTTATCCGTGAAATCAATTCCTAGGCTATTAGTTTCGTCAATTAACTTATAGTTCACATTGCCTAATTGGCCATCATCCACTCCGGCATAACGTACATACCAACCGAATTGATGACCCGTTAACTCGATGACAGCCGCATTGCTTGGCGCTTGAGAGGTAATATCTCTCCAAGTTCTCCAACCAGTAAACACCAAAATGGCCATAACAATCGCTGGAACAACAGTCCAGATTAACTCCAATTTATGGTTGACCGGATAAAATGTCGCCTTTCTGTTTTTATTGAAACGATATTTATAAGCAAAATAAAACAACAAGGTATTACTCACAAAGAAAGCAAATGTAACAACTGCCATGGAAATCCAAAACATGTTATCTGTCTTAACTCCGTGCTCTGATGCAGCTACAGGTAAGAAATCAGGTTTTGCATTTAGAAATGACCATGATCCTAGAATAACAAATAATAGCCAAAATATGAGCATTCCTATTCCGTTGGCGTTATTGAAGTTGTCTACTGTGGAATCATCGTCCTCCGTACCACTTAACTTATTATTTAATTTGACACTCTTAGTGATCACCGAAACAGCTAAGAAGAAGAATACTACGGCTAAAAGACCTATTAGGTAATTCATAAATGATAAATTTAAATCTTAAAATTAAATATCGTGATGCAATGCTTCTGGTAAGAATGGGTGATTTTTAGCGACCAAACTTGCCTTCGTTAATTCATCCGAAATAACATAAATAAATGCACATGAAAATGCGGTTAACATCCCAAATTCAACTAAACCATATCCTCCATGTGGGCCTAAAACTCCTGGCATAATCATTTGATAAAAATCAATATAATGTCCACTGATGATGAAGAAACAGGCAATCTTTAAGAAGATTCTTGTACGTTTCGCATCTCTTGTCATTAAAACTAAGAAAGGGAAGAAAAAGTTAAATAAAATGTTTAAAATTTCTGAAGTTTTATAAATCTTATTGTGTCCTTCCCATCTTTCTAAGAAATAAATAGTCTCTTCAGGGAAATTGGCATAGTAAATCAATAAGAATTGGGAGAACCATACGTAAGACCAAAAGATCGAAAACGCAAACATGAATTTACCCAAATCATGTAAGTGATTTTCATTCACATAGGCCATATACCCTTTGTCTTTTAATAACAAAACAGTTAAGGTGATGATGGCTAAACCCGTTACATGCCATGAAGAAAACATGTACCAACCGAACATCGTTGAGAACCAGTGAGTGTCAATCGACATCACCCAATCCCACGCAAACATAGAGCTTGACAACCCAAAGATGACAATGAAGGCAACCCCAATACGAACTAATTTGGTAAATATTTCAGTTCCTCCTACCAAATCTTCCTCTAAAGATTTCTTACGTAACATGTTCCAAAGAATCAACCAAATAGCTCCAAAGCCAATTAGACGTGCGATAAAAAATGTTTTATTTAAATAACCTGATTTGCCAGCAATGATTTTATCGTAGTTTTCACTGCCTACTTCAGTAACTCCATGGTGCATCCAGTGAAAAATCACATCTCCTTTGAAGAAAAATACAGCTAATAAAATAGGGAGTGTAACATATAAAAACTTTGGAAAAGCTTCAGGTACACGCTTTAAAACAGAAGACCAACCAGCCTTAGCTAAGTATTGCAAAGAAACAAAGAACATGCCTATCACAGAAATACCAGTAAAAAATACGGCATTCAACCAAACGTTAGCCCAGATACGATTAGTCCAATCGTAATGCTCCTCAGCAGCAGGTTGGTGAGATGCGGCACCTCCAGATAAATGTCCAGCAGCCTCATGGCCAGTATTTGCGGCTTCGTGTCCAGCTTTTGCAGCTTCGTGGCCGGCAGCAGCTACCTCATGTCCTCCCGACTCACCTTTAGAAAGTAAGTAAATACCGATAATTAAAGCTACTATTCCTGCAATGAAACCATAAATGATTCTTTTCTTTCCTTCCGAGCTGAATTCAAAATGCTCTTCTACGTTTGCTGGGGAAAAATGTGAATGTCCCGCCATTTTGTTCTCTATTTTAATTTAAATGAATGAGTTCTTATTGTTTTTGCAATTCGTGTACATAAAGCACAATTTTCCATCTATTTTGAGATGAAATTTGTGATCCATGTGGCCACATCCGTCCTTTTCCATGCGTAATCACATGGTAAATATGTCCATCATTAACTGCTTTTAATGCGTCACTTGAGTACACAGGCACTCCTTTATATGCTTTGGCTACGAGTCCGTCTCCTTTTCCTGTTTCGCCATGGCAATGTTGGCAAAAGCGCTCATACTGTAATTTGCCTTCTTCAATGTTTTCAGGTGTAGCCACTAATGGATTATTTAATAAAGCTTCTGAATAAGAAATGCTATCATTTGGAATCGTTTTTGAAACCAATTCCTGAGATAAAAATGACTTCTTCAAACTGTCAACGCCTGAATACATTTTTCTTGAAACTGTTCCAGCTACTGGTAAACGCATATTCATTCCTAATGGATTGATTTTGTTGGTGTCACCTTGTAATTGGGTCATAGGCTCATAGCCTACGGAATTATACATATTAGGAGCGAATTCAGTTCCAGTATCATTTGGGTCTTTGCCACATGATAATAATCCAAGGACCATTCCTGCTAGTAAAATAATTGATTTGCTTGGGTTCAACATATTTTTATGCTTCTTGAACAATGTTCGTATTAAATTATTTAACATTTACTTCTACAGCTCCAGAATCCTTCAAGGCTTTCTTAATATCTGCTGCACTCTTTTTGTTTTTGTCTACGTTGATAGCCATCACAAAACGGTCATCTGTAATTCTAATATCTAAAATTTCAGGTTTCTTACCTGGATATAAATCATTTGAAATACAGAATGTAGTTACTAAACCAAAAGCTGTAAACAAAACAGTTCCTTCAAACGTAATTGGAATCCAATCGGGTAATGCAAAGAAATCTTTACCACCGATGATCATAGGCCAATCGAAAACCATGGTGTAATTAATTAATGCTTGCGCACAAACTAATCCCAAGCAACCAAACATAAATGCTGCAATAGGTAAACGTGTGCGTGCATGACCCAATGCTGTGTCAAGCCCGTGGATTGGAAATGGGGTATATACTTCTTCAATTTTGATGCCTTTGGATTTTACCTCGCTTACGGCATGCAAAACCTCATCTTCATCATCATATACTCCCAGAATGTAATTATTAGTCGAACTCATAGTTTTAATATTTCCTATTTCAATTATTCATCTGTCTTTGTAGAAGCTTTCGCTTTTTTCGCAGGATAGTTTGTGGATACCCCTTTCATCACGGCTTTTACTTCCGCCATGTTAACAACAGGCAAGAATTTCGCAAACAAAAAGAATAGGGTAAAGAACAATCCAAACGAGAATATATAATCACCAATATCGTACATCGTTGGCGAGAACATAGCCCATGAAGATGGGATATAATCACGGTGTAACGAAGTAACAATGATCACAAAACGCTCAAACCACATCCCCACATTTACCACGATAGATAAAAAGAAACTTACCATTAAATTGGTACGGATGCTTTTTGCCCAGAATAACTGTGGTGAGATTACATTGCAAGTCATCATCATCCAATAAGCCCACCAATAAGGACCCGTTGCACGATTGATAAACGCATAACTTTCATATTCAACTCCCGAATACCAAGCGATGAAAAACTCAGTCAGGTACGCGATACCAACAATAGAACCTGTGATCGTGATGACAATGTTCATCATTTCAATGTGTTCAATCGTGATGTAATCTTCTAATTTAAACACAACACGTGTGATTAATAATAAAGTTTGAACCATCGCAAATCCAGAGAAAATCGCACCTGCCACAAAGTATGGAGGGAAGATAGTAGTGTGCCAACCCGGAATAACGGAAGTGGCAAAGTCCATGGATACAATCGTATGTACTGAAAGTACTAAGGGTGTTGAAATACCAGCTAAAATCAATGACATGTATTCATAACGAGCCCATGTTTTTGCCGAACCAGTCCAACCTAAACTAAATAAGCCATACCAAAATTTACTTGCCTTAGTCGTAGCACGATCACGGATAGTCGCCAAATCTGGCACTAAACCCATGTACCAAAACAATAAGGAAACTGATAAGTAAGTTGAAATTGCGAATACGTCCCAAACCAATGGGGAGTTAAAGTTAACCCATAATGAACCAAAAGCATTAGGTAAAGGCAAAGCCCAGTGAGCTAACCAAGGACGTCCCATGTGCGCTAAAATAAAGGAAGCTGCGCACAAAACGGCAAAAATAGTCATCGCTTCCGCTGAACGGTTGATCGAAGTTCTCCACTTTTGACGGAATAATAATAAAACTGCTGAAATCAATGTACCCGCATGACCAATACCAACCCACCATACAAAGTTTGTGATATCCCAAGCCCAACCAACGGTCTTATTCAGCCCCCAAACTCCGATTCCTTGCCACCAAGTGTAAAATAAGCAGTAAGCTCCGTATGCGAAAATGATACATGAGATACCAAAGGCCCATTTCCATTCTTTTGTGGGTTCCCCTTCTACTTGTTTGCAGATATCGTGGGTAACATCGTGATAAGATTTTCCACCAGTAACTAGTTTCTCTCTTATAGGTGATACAACGTGCGACATATTTTATTTAATTTTTATTTTATTTAATATTAAGCTTCTTTTTTTGAGTCCTTGTTACGCACTTTCATCAAATAAGAAACATTTGGCTTCACATTAATCTCTTCAATTACGTGGTATGCACGTCCTTCTTTTTCTACTTCTAATAACTTAGAAATTTCAGAGCTAGGATCATTCATATCACCAAAAGTGATGGCATTCGTAGGACAAGATTGCGCGCAGGCCATTTGGATTTCTCCATCGACTGGACGACGCTTCTCTTTTTTAGCTTCTAATTTACCTGCTTGAATTCTTTGAACACACATCGAGCATTTTTCCATTACCCCACGTGAACGAACAGTTACGTCAGGATTGATGACCATACGTCCCAAATCATTATTGAAATGGAAGTCAAAATCATCGGTTTGGAAATAACGGAACCAGTTGAATCGACGTACTTTATATGGACAGTTGTTGGCACAATAACGAGTTCCAATACAACGGTTATAAGTCATTTGGTTTAATCCTTCTGAAGAGTGTGTGGTCGCTAATACTGGGCAAACCGTTTCACAAGGAGCATTGTTGCAATGTTGACATAACATCGGTTGGAATACCACCTCTGGATTATCAGAAGCTATTTCCAATCCTTTTAAATCTTCTACCTCCGCATCTGACGAATAATATCTATCGATACGCATCCAGTGCATTTCGCGTCGATTAATTACTTCTTGGCGACCGACAACCGGAACATTATTTTCTGCGGAGCATGAAATAACACAGGCCGAACAACCCGTACATGTATTTAGGTCGATGACCATTCCCCATGCATGATTATTATATTTATGTCCATTCCATAATGAAATGTCAGTTGCATCTTTCTTTCCTTCAGCCGTAGAAATTTGTGGATTAAAACGACCTGAAAGTGGATCCTTAACAAAACTTCCCAAAACAGTTTCCTGAACAACCGCTTGGCGTGCCATCACGGTATGGTGAGTTTGTGTTTGCGCAATGTCTTTTGTCTCGCCGGTTGGCGTAATCGTTACACCTTGCGTATTAATTCCCACACATGCTCCATTAATTTCAGAAATGAATGGGTATGCATTTACTCCAACTCCATCCGCTGATTTACCAGCTTTAGTTCGGCCGTATCCGATGGCAATGGCAATCGTATCTTGAGCTTGACCTGGTTGAACTAACACAGGAAGTGTTACTTTATATCCTTTTGCACTTACCTCAACTAAATCGCCTTGCGCTAATTTTAATTTAGTAGCTGTAGGTTGTGAAATGGCAGCGTAATTATCCCAACAAGCCTTTGAAACTGGCTCCGGGAATTCTTGTAACCACGGGTTATTTGCTTGAGAACCTGTTCCTAAACCGACTTTTTCGTAAACTGCTATTTCTAAATTTGTAGAAGAAGCCGAATACGATTTGTTAATGGCAGCTGCTGAAGCGGCTACATCTACGGAAGGAGACGCTGCAGAAATGTTAACTGCATTAGGCTCAAATACGCCATCATGCAAGGCATTTTTCCACGCGACCGCTCCACCTTTTAAAATATTTTTCTCCCAATTGCTTTCTAAGTAAGCAGCAAAATCAGACGCTAAACCAGCCCAAGTCAAGAAGCTTGATTGTGCTTGGCGCGTTTTGAAGATGGTTGATATAGTCGGTTGGGTCAATGAATAAAAACCAGCTTTAGGTTCAGCATCATTCCATGATTCTAAATAATGAGAATCTGGAGCAATGAACTGACATAAAGATGCAGTTTCATCTGCACGGTCATTCGTTGCTAAACTTAATCCTATTTTGGGTAAAGCTGCTGCAAGCGCTGCTCCCATCGGATGGTTATATACTGGATTTGCATTGTAGAAAATCACTGCAGCAATACTTCCCGCTGAGGCTTCCTTAATGAAATTAGCCATCGCCATGTCATTTCCTTGACGGTAATGAACAGCTAAGCCAGTGTTGATGGTGGTTCCGTATGCGCCAACTAAACTATTGGTCGCGGCAACGATTTTTTGAACTTCCGGATCATTTGATCCTGAAACGATAATGGATGCACCTTTTGAAGCAACAAGATCTTTGGCTGCTTTTTCTAAGTGATTTACTTTAATGCTGGCACCTGAAAGCGTAGCTGCCCCTGATAATATAGCAACCGCATTGTATAAGGATAGGGCAACTAAACCCTCTTGCGATGGCTTGTAAGTTGAGCGATAATCTGCGTTAGCTCCCGTATTAGACAAAATTGACTCAAACTGGAAATGACGAGACATCGTCTTTTTGCCATCTTTTGCTGAACCCACTTTACGCGTTACGGCCCATTGTGCCGCAAATTCTGCTGG
>CANKVC010000099.1 GCA_947486835.1 Cytophagaceae bacterium
AATTTTGCAAACCCTGATATGGTTGGCCATACAGGCGTTTTTCAAGCAGTGGTAAAGGCAGTGGAAACCGTTGATTCCTGTGCGGAATCCGTAGTAAATGTGGGCCTAAAGCACGGATATTCATTTATTATTATTGCTGACCATGGAAATGCGGATGTCATGATTAATGAAGATGGTTCGCCCAATACAGCTCATTCAACAAATTTAGTACCTTGTATTTTAGTGGATAATGATTTTCATCCTACATTAGCGGATGGTAAATTAGGGGATGTTTCGCCAACGATCTTAAAATTAATGGGCGTAGATCAACCCAAGGAAATGACAGGGGTAGCCTTGTTTTAAATAGCTTTATTATGTCTAAAATTGTCATATTTGGGAATACCCTAACCGCTGAACTGGCACTCTATTATTTACAAAATGATAGTGAGCATGAGGTAGTTGCTTTTACGGTAGAGGAAGAGTTTATTGAGGAACCTCAGTTTCATGGTTTGCCTTTAGTTCCTTTTGAAACGGTTGAGCAAGTGTATCCTCCTGCTGAGTTTAAATTCTTTGCGCCATTAACGGAGAAAAACATGAACCAAGTTCGGGCAAGGGTCTATGAACAAGGTTTAGAAAAAGGATATTCGTATATTTCTTACATTAGTTCTCATGCTACGGTCCTGACGGACAAGATAGGCGAAAACTGTTTTATTTTAGAGGACAATACGATTCAACCTTATGTGAAGATTGGAAATAATTGCGTTTTGTGGTCGGGCAACCATATCGGTCACCATGGAATCATTGGGGATCACGTATTTTTCACCTCTCATGTCGTGCTTTCTGGGCGCTGTGAAGTGGGGGATTATTGTTTTTTTGGCGTCAACGCTACGATTCGAGACAAATCAGTTATAGGAGAGGGGACTTTAATTGCCATGGGAGCGAATTTAACTCGTCAAAAAACGGAACCCTGGAGTATTTGGAAAGGAAATCCAGCGGAAAAATCAAGTTTGTCTAGTAAAGACATTAAGATATAAAAAAAGCCCTTTCAATGGAAAGGGCTTTTTTATTATTCGTCTGAATAAAAAATTATCGTTCGATCGGTTGATTATTTTCGTCAACCACCACGAAGATATCTTCTTTGGGTTTTTTCATTAAGTACTTTTCTCTTGCGTATTTTTCTAATAAAGCAGGGTTTCCGATCACCAGTCGGCGTTCTTTTTCCAGCTCCCTTAATTTTTTTTGGTAGTAGGTTTTTTCAGATTTGATATTGCTTAATTCATCCCATAAACGGTATTGAACAGACAAATCGTTTGTATCTAAAAAAAACATCCATACAAATAGTACACTCGTAGAAATAGAGTAAAATCGATAATTGCCCCAAAAAAGCTGTTTTATCAGATTCATATATGCATTAGAAATTTAAACCTGGGAAATATGCATTGGCTCCTAATTCCTCTTCGATACGCAACAATTGATTGTATTTAGCCATACGATCAGAGCGAGAAGCAGAACCGGTTTTAATTTGACCCGTATTTAAAGCTACAGCTAAATCAGCAATCGTTGAATCCTCAGTCTCTCCTGAACGGTGGGACATGATGTTTTTATACGAATTGCGTTTTGCTAAATTAACTGTGTCAATCGTCTCCGTTAAAGAACCAATTTGGTTTACTTTGACTAATACTGCGTTAGCCACACCTTTTTCGATACCTTGTTGTAAACGCTTAACATTCGTTACGAACAAATCATCACCAACTAATTGGCATTTTGAACCGATTAATTTTGTTTGCTCAGCCCAACCTGCCCAATCGTCTTCAGCCATACCATCTTCGATTGAAATGATTGGATATTTATCTGCCCAAGTCTTCCAGTAAGCAGCCATTTCCATGGAATTCAATTGCTTTCCGTCCGATTTTTTGAACGTATATAATCCTGTTTTCTCATCATAAAACTCAGATGCAGCTGCATCCATCGCGATGAAAATTTCTTCTCCTGGTTTATATCCAGCTTTTTCGATCGATTGCAAAACGATTTCGATCGCTTCTTCGTTCGACTTAATATTGGGAGCAAAACCTCCTTCGTCACCTACGTTGGTCGAATATCCTTTGCTTTTCAAAACTCCTTTCAAGGCATGAAAAACTTCAGTTCCCATTCGTAATGCTTGCGAAAAGCTTTCTGCTTTTACTGGCATCACCATGAACTCTTGAAAATCAATTGAGTTGTCGGCGTGAGACCCACCATTTAAAATATTCATCATGGGCACAGGCAATGTGTTTGCATTTACCCCGCCAATATATCTATATAAAGAAAGTCCCGCTTCTTGAGCTGCTGCTTTGGCAACGGCCAATGAAACACCTAAAATGGCATTAGCGCCTAATTTACCTTTGTTGGGCGTGCCATCTAATTCAATCATGATTTGATCAATCATGTTTTGCTCAGATACTTCCATTCCCCATAATTCTTCAGCTATTGCTTTGTTAACGTTTTCTACGGCTTTTAAAACGCCTTTGCCAACGTAAACTGATTTGTCGTCATCTCTAAGTTCAACGGCTTCATGGATTCCTGTAGAAGCCCCTGATGGAACTGCTGCGCGGCCAAATGCCCCATCTTCTGTTTTGATATCAACCTCGATCGTCGGGTTACCTCGTGAATCTAAAATTTGTCTTGCGTGAACGTACTGTATTGCACTCATCGTATAATTATTATTGTGAATAAATGGATTACTTATTAATTGATTAAATTGCCTCGCAAAATAACACATTTTTTGGATAAAATCCTTTGATTTAGCTCAATAAACATATTAAATATCTGTAAATAAACCTTTTATGAAATCTAACTCGCTTCGCAAACTATATCTTGTTGGCACTTTTTTGACACTTAATTTTACGGTATTTGCCCAAAATCTTCCTGTGGAATCTTTTGAAAAGAAATTACTAGAAACTCCGAATGCTTTTTTATTAGACGTGAGAACATCCGGTGAATTTGGTGGAGGCCATTTGCCAAAGGCTACTAATATCGACTTCAGATCCCCCGATTTTGCCAACAAAATCAAGGACTTGCCCAAAGATAAACCCGTTTTTGTTTACTGCCTTTCCGGCGGTCGGTCTGCCCAAGCTGCAGAAATTATGCGTAAAGAAGGATTTCAAGTGACCGAACTTCAGGGCGGGTATTTAAAGTGGACCACAAAATTGAAGCCTTTGGAAGGAGTTCCCAATGTGAAGCATGATGATGCTTGGGATTTAAGCACTTTTGGAAAACTAATTCAAGGAGAAAATGCTGTGGTAGTAGATTTTTATGCGAAGTGGTGTGCGCCTTGTCTTAAGATGATGCCAACGGTCGATAAATTATCGAATGACTATAAAGGCAAAGTTACGGTATTAAAAGTGGAGGCCGATGGCAATCAAGCCGTTTTGCAAAAATATGAGATAGACGAAATCCCGAGTTTTTTGGTGTTCCAGAAAGGGAAATTGTTGCAAAAAACATCGGGATTTCGAGAAGAGGCTCAATTAAAAGAGTTATTTGATCAATCTATTGGGACCATTCGGTAGGTTGGCGCTCCCAGCGGTGATTTCTTAACTCATCGATTTTAGCTTTTGCTAATCCTTGTCCATCTGAGCAAGAGATATTGCTTTGCACATGCTTAATCTTACGCATCCCAGGAATAATGGTTCCGACATCTGGATTGGAAAGTATAAATCTCAAAGCCATTTCGGGCATGTCCATTCCTTCTGGAATAATCGGTTTCAATGCATTTGCGTGATCTACACTTGACGTTAAATTTTCGGGAACGAAATAGGTTGATCGCCAGTCGTCAGCGGGAAATATAGTGTCATACGTTAGCAAGCCAGTCAAACTTCCTTCGTCGAAAGGTACCCGAGCAATTATCCCGACATCCATTTTCTTGCACAGAGGGAAAAGTTCGTCTTCTGGATTCTGATCGAAAATATTATAGATCACTTGGACCGATGAAATTAGTCCCGTCTCAATTGTCTTTAGGCAATTATTGGGCTCCCAACGATTTACTGAAACTCCCCAGTGTGCCACTTTACCTTCTTTGGTTAGTTTTTCAATGGCCATTTTCCATTCATCCTGATCTGACCATGCATCTTCCCAAACGTGAAACTGTTGCAAATCGATTTGGTCTACATTCAAATTTTTTAAACTCTTTTCCGTGTATTCGATTATATGTGATGCCGGGAAGCAGTCTTTTAATTGGAATCCGGCTTTTGATGGCCATATAAAATTCTTAGGTGGTATTTTTGAAGCACCATATAATTTTTTATCCGAGTGCCTGCGAAGCAATTTGCCCAATATTTGTTCACTTTTCCCTTCTCCGTATCCCCAAGCAGTATCAAAAAAATTGCAACCTAATTCCACAGATAATTCTAAGGACTTTTCAACCTCATTTTGATCAGAACCTGACCAATCTACTAAACCCCACATGCCATATCCTAGCTCACTTATAAGCCAATTTGTTTTACCGAATTTTCTAGTTTCCATAATTTTTAATAATTTGAGCTGCAATTTAAATAATGTTTTTTTAGGCTCAATGTTTAAGCCGATAATTATATAAATGGATGAATGATTAAATTATTTTAAAATCTGAAGGACGAAAATATATGTTGAAACATAATTATTTTACCTGTCAAATAATCCTTTTAATAAATGATTAAAGTTTATAAATAATCAATAACGCAAATAACACAATTCGTTTATTTCCTGATTATTTTTAAAAGTATATTTGATTTAAGTTGTTACTAAATATACTTCTTAATTTAAGTTAAAACATAATACTATGGTAGAATATGTTGTACTAGGTTCAGTAAAAATACCGGTTAAAGATATTTTAGTTATTAAAGGAGAAGGGAACTATTCGAATATATTTACCCAGGATGGTAAGCATATTTTGACTTGTAGGACATTAAAGTATTTTGCCACTATGCTAGCTGAATACCAATTTATCCGCCCTTCAAAATCGGCATTAATTAACCCAGATTCCATAGAACACATTGATTTCAAATCTCAAAAGGCTATTCGATTAGTGAATGGTGATGTCATTTCCATTTCTCGAAGAAATGTGCGTCCATTGCGTGAGCAATTCAAAGCTTAAACCTAGTTCTAAAATCTTAATTTATAAATTTTTGCCAAAACGAGGGATTGTATTTTTCCCAAGCATGGCACCCAAAAGGTAATGAATCCTCATGTAGGCTGTAGCTTATTTGAGGATTTTTTTCAAATGCAAAGGACAGCCCTTCTTTCCAAGTCGGTAATTTTAACATGAATCTCAACGGGAAAGCCCTTTTGTGATATACTGAGAATAGACTATCCTCGTTCGCAGGCCAAGCAGGAATGAAAGTATTATAAACCTTTAAGAATTTTATGATGGGTTTAATTCGCCTGAGTGAAAAGCCACCATTAAATAAAATGGGTTCAAAAATGGGCATGACGAATGGATTTTTTTCCTTGAAAAACTTGAGTTTTAGTTTGGGTGCCCCAATATAATCATACCCTTTATCACACCATTTTTCCAATTCATCTTTAAATACGTATGCGTCTAATTGGTAAATGAGCATAAATTCATACGCGATAAACCGCTCATAAAACAATGTGTTGATCAATAATTTATTATAGGTTTTAGGGCTTTTAAAATAAGCGTCATCAAATCTTTCGACTTGATCTTCACTCGTAAAAAACTCAGCATGTAAACTTTTGGGAGCAACAAAAATGATGGGGTATTGATGCAGCACCTTTTTGCATTGTGCTAGGGATTTAGCCTCATTTATGCTTAAGGTATTTTTATAAACCGGTATGATGATTGCAACACGTTTAGACATGATTTTATTCCAATAAGTCTCCTAAAGCTGGTCTCCACCATTTACCTCCATCATGCATTTTATAGTCTCCGCTAATGACATGCTTTAAGATGGGTAAAAATCGTTTAATCCGATTGCTAGGCAATTTAGATCTCATTTGATAATGTAACATGCGATCTTTTATTTTTTCTGTGGAGTCGGTATCTGGTAAGGGTAAAGCACTAAAGTAATCAAATAATGCTTTTGCATCGTCGAATTTCTTTTGTAGGCGCATTAATTTATCTTCTCTAGAACGCAATAAGCGATCTTTTAGGGTAATGATGGGTTCTTTTCCTTGCAGGCCCACTTGCTGGCTGGCATGCTTTCGGTATTGGATTAATGGGTCGCTGATAAAACCGATTTTTTGTTGGCGAGACAAGTACAAACTAATCCAACCATCATGAATTAATTCAGGAATGATCTCTGGAACAGGAAATACCTCAGCACATATTTTTTTTCTGATCGCTAACGTCGCCCCTGTCACCACATATCCTTTTAATAACATTTCAAACGAATGCCCTAAATTCCATTTAGACTGCATTTCGGGATAAAACTCTATTTGGTCAAAGGATGTATTTCCCGTTGGGATACCTTTTTTGTCAACCATGACTGCGTTTGAAAAAACAGCATCAATTTCTGGATGAGCTTTGAAAAACCCAATTTGCCTCTCCACTTTCTCTTCGTACCACCAGTCATCTTGGTCACACAGGAATACAATATCGCCCGAACATAATTGGATGCATTTCTCAAAGTTTTTGCTGGATCCCAAATTGCTGGAATTCACATGAATCTCTATGGGAAAGTTGACGTGCGTTTTGAAATCTTCTAAAATAGAAATCGTTTGATCTTTAGAACCATCATCGCATACAATCAACTCATGAATGTCAAGCGTTTGATTCTTGATGGATTCCAATTGGTGCTGCAAATATTTCTCCCCATTATATGTACAAAGAGCGACGGATATTTTTGACATAATTTACGCTTTACATGGGCACATACACCACTTTTTTTGATTCGAAGAATTCTTCTTTGAAAAGGGAAGATAATTCAAAAACTTTATGTTTTTTACCTAGCTCAACTAATTCTTCCGTCAGATCTCCTCCCTTCAAGCAAATTAGTCCGTTTCTTAGGGTATGAAAATGATTTGGGCTCACCTTATTTTTAACCCAATAATAGAAGGGTGTAATGCGCGTTACGGCTCTACTAATGATAAATTCAAAGTCTTGATCTACATCTTCTGCCCGCACGTTCAGTGCTGTTACATTGGTTAAACCCAAGGATTCCGATACGCCTTGGACCACCTTTATTTTTTTTCCTATGCTATCGACCAACGTAAATTGTGCCTCTGGGAATAAAATAGCCAAGGGTATTCCTGGGAATCCACCACCAGTACCCACATCTAGAATTTCTGTACCAGGCCTGAAGGGAATAATTTTCGCGATGGCTAATGAATGCAACACATGGTGAATCATTAAATTCTCGATGTCTTTTCTAGAAACCACATTTATTTTCTCATTCCATTCTTGGTACAAAGGAAAAAGCAGCTCAAATTGCTCTAGCTGCTTTTCTGTAATTTCTGGAAAGTATTGTTTAATCAGCCCTGCCTTCATATTTCATGTAAAAGACAAAGATACAAAATGACTTTAGTTTATTAGCCTACGATCCAACGGAAAAAGACAAATAGAAGAGCGGATAAAATGATGGTCACAGGAAGTGTTAATACCCAAGCCATCACGATATTTTTTACGGTTCCTCCTTGTAGGTTTTTTATGCCTCTTGACGCCACCATGGTACCGGCAATACCCGAACTCAATACGTGCGTGGTACTTACAGGCCATTTATATGCCGTGGCTAATCCGATGGTAATCGATGCAATTAATTCTGCCGATGCTCCTTGTGCGTAGGTTAAATGGTCTTTGCCAATTTTTTCTCCGATGGTGATGACAATTCTTTTCCAACCAATCATCGTTCCTAAGCCTAATGAAAGTGCGATCATCCACATAACCCAAGCAGGAGCAAAATCGGTTACTCCGGCCATTCCTGTAGCTGAAGAAGCACCAAAGGCAAAGAAGGGTGCTTTATCCCCTTGCGTAGCCTTTTTTAAAGCTGCTTTATCCTCATCGGAAAGGGAAACGGATTCACTCTCGATTAATTTTTTAGCATTTTTATTGATCGTCAAGGCCGCTTTTCTAATATTGAATTTTTGAGTCGTACTTAGGTTTTTAATGTCGGGCTTATTAGCTAAAATAGTCTTTAAATCTGCCGATGAAGCTAATAACTGGTGATAGCTAGCTAATTCTTTTTCTGAAAGAGGTAGCGTATCAATTTTGACTGAAACAGTTTGAACGGTATTCAAACTATTCTGAACCATATTTAAGTCCAGGGTGGTATTAATGGCAAAATATCCAGGTAAAAATGCAATTAAAATGACCATGACTAAACCTATCCCTTTTTGCCCATCATTTCTCCCATGGAAAAATGAAACGAGTGTACAAGTGAAAATTAAGATGGATCTGATCCAAAGGGGCGGTGGCGAGTTTTTCTTAGGCTCTTTAAATATATCCTTATTTGAAACGGTTTTCTTCAATATATACATCAAGATTATCGCTAGAGAAAAACCAAATAAAGGAGAAAGGAATAGCGCTTGTCCTATCTCAATGACCTTATCCCAGTTGACTGACGATATATTTTTATTCGAATTTTCTGGCAATAAAGCATGGCCTAAGCCAATGCCAATAATAGAACCAATCAACGTATGAGAACTGGATGCCGGAATTCCAAAATACCAAGTGCCTAAATTCCATAATATGGCCGAAAGCAATAAAGAAAGTGCCATCGCCA
>CANKVC010000100.1 GCA_947486835.1 Cytophagaceae bacterium
AAGTGGATCACCCGATCCCATATGAGCATCCAATTCGGTGTATTTGGTCATGTCAAAAAGCAATTCAAAATACTCCTGTGACCCTATCTTTTCATGATAATTGCAATTAGAACACGTATAAGCAAACAAACGATGTTCTCTCGTATGTATCGCCTTTTTACAAGACGGACATTGATACCACAACCCATCGGGTGCCTCGCGCTTAAATTCTGTAGGAGTTTGAATCCCTTTATCTTTTCTTGAAAACCAAGACATAAAAAATTATTTAATGAACCGATCCGTATAAATCGGAATGCAATTTAATAAAAACCCATTATTTAATGAGTACAATTTTTCTACTAATTAATTTATCTCCAGTTTGTACCTGTAATAAATACGTCCCTTGCGCTAAAGCGGACAATTCCAATTCTTCCTTGAACATGTCTCCAGTAACTTGATATTTTTTAGATAAAATTAGTTTACCCATCATATCTGAAAACACAATATTTACTTCTTTGTTTCCATCCGCCAACAATGGCATTTGAACTAACAAGCGACCGCTTGTCGGGTTAGGAGAAACGATTAAATCCTTGATTTCCGTACCTGGCTCGATAGCCAAAATCGGATTACTGATAGTAGATGACCCTTGAATATTTAAGTTGTCAATCCACCAACCCCAACCGTGAGCCCCCACATCCGCATGTAATCTAAATCGGATAATGACTTGATCCCCCGCTTTAAATTTACCGGAGGCCAACATGTCGATCTCCCGTTTTTTCAATAAAGATGGGCTACCTAAAGTAATTGAATTACCCTCTTTATCTGTCTTAGAATTCCAAGCATTTTGCCAAATTGAGAAAGAGTTCGCATCCCAACCATTGGTAAAATTAGCCCATGTTTTACCCAAATCATTGGATCCTTGAACAATCACATAATCGAAAAAATTTCGGTTCACCGTACCGTCCACATTTAAAAAAGCTTCTCCTTGATCTCCAGGCTCTACTAATGCCACTTCATCAAAATAAATTTTGGCCGTATCTGATCGAATGATAATGGGTTTCAATAATACCGCATCGTTATTGGTAAATTTATCTGAACCTCCACCCCCATCATAGGATTCCTCAATACCATCCGCATAAGGATGATCCGAAGACAAACTAGGTGAACTAAATCCAGTAGGTTGGCTGAAAGTAAAACCTTTCAAATAGAAGTCGGCAGAAGGTTGTTGGTCAAAACTAGATACATAGGTTTTCGTTGACGCTAAAATACCTAAAACCTTAAATTCATAAAATCCACTGGCGGGTAAATTGACCAGATTGGTGATTTTGGCCTTATCCTTAACCACAATTCTATATTTGATGACGTCACCTGATTTCAAAGTACCCGCTAAAAAACTAAATGCATTGGAATAGGAATAGGTATCGCCAATAAGCTTTTTAAAACCTTGGCCCTTTAGAGCAGCCCCATTGATCGCATATTCCATGTAAATGGTGTCGATTCCTAAGTTGTCGGAGGCCAATAAATTTGGCAAAGGAATATTCGTCTGAGAGGTAAAAATATATTTTAGTGGGTTTGAATACACGACAATTGGCTTGACTGTGTCAACACCAATAACAAACTCGTTGTAACTCCCAAATTTAGTACCTGCAATGACCGGAGCTTCGGCTGGTGAAGTAAATTTTTTGCCAGACAATTCGTTCGCAGTCCAATAATAGGAAACCTTCCGATTGGCCGTCGACTTAGGTAAACTGAGCAAGTAAGAATAAGTATTCGCACCCGTCTTGGTAAAACTAGTCACTGGAGTAGCCGACAATATACTTTTGTCAACCGAGTACATGAGCTTTAATGATTTCTCATCCCAAAGTGTATCCGAATAGACCTTCGCAGAAAAAAGCACTTGGTTTTCTTCCGTATCCCTTAGGTCAGCATCGATGATATTCGACGAATACCAACCCAAATCATTGAATATCCCCTTGACAATGGGGCCTAATTGGGCCGTAATTTCACCCCTTGCAATTTGTGGGGTCATCAATGCATTTAAATTTCCTGGAGGGTATGTGTTTTGATCCACATGATAAACACTGGAACCTTCAATATATCCCATAGGATTAGTTGGATTTCTTTGAGTGGGTTTGGGTGCATAGAGCCGCGCCGACGCATTAGAATTATTCCTCAATACAGCATTTGATGAAAAGAATAAACTGTCCGAAATGATTTGCTTAAACAACTCATTGGAATTCTTTTTATAGGTCAATGTATCAATAAGCTGTTTATTTTTACTATCAAAAATAAATTGGTCAAATATACCTGGGTATCCATAAGTAGCAGTAGCGATGCTCGTGGAATTAGACGTTACATCCGCTTGAATTTGTCCAATAAATCCAAGTCCGTGGCCCATTTCATGCAACACCACTGAATATAAGTCAATCTGATTGTTTGTCGGCACCCCATTGGTCCCTATAAACCAATCCGGGAAGTCGGAATTAAAAGTGGCTATAATATCTGAATCCGTTCCATTTAAATTAGTATGTGCCATTTTTTCAGCCAATGCGATGGGATACCAAGTGTTTAGTTTATTTGCCCCCACAAAATTTCTTACACTTGAATATGCTCCAGCACTCCCTAATATACCTGTAGCCAATGGACGCCATTTTACATAAATTCGAATCGGAACATCAGACTTTAAATAATTAGCCCACGTAGTAGCAGCCTGCTCAAAAACTGACTTTACATTAGCCGGCGGTGGAACTTCATAGGTGATAATAACCTCGCTCGTGCTGACAGTGGGTATATTAATTGCCAACGATTTCTTACTCGCATTTTCAAGGATTTGGGCTAAGGTTTTATCATAATAACCCTCTGGAAGTTTCCGGATAATACCCGATTTTTCAGGCGTAAACTCCTCTACCATTTCGCCTGGCTTCATTTCCATTTTTAATTTCTGCGCATGTAAGCCATTAATTAGACTGAAGACCAATAAAAAACCCGATAAAAATACGCGCATTATTTTTGATTTAATTTGTTAAAAATAGGAGCTCTTAAAACATTTTTTGAAACAAGTCGACAAAATCAGGACTCGTTATATGGGTATGGGATAATTCGTCCGGCGAATGTGAAGTGGTCATACCCACCACCTTCATCCCAGCAGATAAGCCTGCTTCAATACCTTGAAGTGAATCCTCTATGACCCAACAATCTTCCGGACTTACATGCACTAAACCTGCAGCACGTAAATAAATTTCTGGATCTGGCTTTCCTTTTGTCACTTCGGCCCCGCCAATCACCGCATCAAACTCAGCTCTAATCCCTAAGCCATCTAAAATAAAGTCAATATTTCCAGGTCCAGCTGAAGTTCCCAAAGCCGTCTTTATTCCATTCGCTTTTAACAAGGCCAAAAAATCCATCAAACCTGGAGCCGGGCTTAAAAAAGGCTTATAAAAACCTCTATAAATCTCCTCCTTCTCCTCTTCCATTTCAATGATCTCTTCTCTAGTGATTTCGCGTTTCAGAAGCCATTCAAATGTGTCTTTGGAATTTAATCCATTCAGATCCTTATAAAAAATTTCTCGAGTTAAGTGGATGCCATGACGTTCACAATATAATAACCATGCATCTACATGATAAGGTAAATTGTCTATCACCACTCCATCCATGTCAAACAATACAGCTCTTTGCCCCATCGAATTAGATTGTAATTTTTAAACCATCTTGAGCTAAAAAAACATGATCGGGGAGCTCAGCTTGTACCTCGGCATGTAAACCCATCATATGACTCAAATGGGTTATATAGGCCTTTTCAGGCTTAATTTTTTCAATCACATCCAGCGCTTCCGATAAAGTAAAATGCGAAACGTGCGTTGTTTTTCGCAAAGCGTTAATCACTAAAATTTTTGAACCTTTTGCTTTTTCTAATTCCTCATCAGAAATAAAATTAGCATCTGTAATGTAGGTAAAGTCTCCAAAACGAAAACCCAGAATATCGATAAAATAGTGGCGCACTTTAATGGGAATAATGGAAACGCCTTCTATTTCAAAGGGTTTGTTTTCAATGTAATGCACCTCAATTTCTGGAACACCCGGATATTTATTCTCATCAAAAGCGTAGGCAAATTCGCGTTTTAATTGGTCTATTACATTTTTCTGTCCGTATAAAGGAATTGACGATTTTTGCGCATAATTAAACCCACGAATATCATCCATGCCCGCGGTATGATCCTTATGTTCATGGGTATAAATGACCGCATCTACATGCTTAATTCCTTCTCTAAGAATTTGTTGGCGAAAATCAGGACCGGTGTCAATGATAAAACTTTTTCCTTGGGTTTCAATATGAACAGAAACTCTCAGTCGTTTATCACGAGGGTCATGGGACCTGCAGACTTCACAATCGCAGGCAATCATCGGAATCCCCTGAGAAGTTCCCGTTCCTAAAAACGTCACTTGTATCGGGGACATACAATTACTCCGTTAAAGCTTTCACTTGAGAAACTAAAGCGTCAAAGTTTAATGGCTTAGCTAAAAAATCATTGAAGCCTGCCTCTTTAAATTCTGCCATTGAATAATTTCTTGCATTTCCAGTGATGGCAATCATCGGAATTTTTGATTTGCTTGCATCACCTAGAGCGCGTACTGCCTTTGCACATTCCATTCCATCCATCACGGGCATATTGATATCTAATAAAATAATATCAAAATCAGCTTTGGCTAATTCGTCTAAAACTTGTTGGCCATTTTTCACCGCATGAATCTCGAAATTCTGAAATTCTAAAATCTTTTTAGCCAAATTTTGAATCACTGAACTATCTTCTGCAATCAATACTTTTTTCATAGAAACCAAATTTAAACGTGGTATAAGCTTATAAGGGTAAAAATAGCCAATGAAACCTGCATTTCAAACCAAAAAAGCATAAAAAAAGCGATTCCTTAGGAACCGCCTTTCTTTTATTTTCAAAACCCTTATTTCACGTAAAATGAAACAGAGGTCTTGTCCCAATCTAAGGTTACTTGGCCAGTAGCCGAAACCCCAATCGTAAATCTTTCAGACATTTTATGCTCACTTGGTTTTGCCATGACGCGCAAAACATCCTTTTCAGCTTTGTAGGTATAATGGCCCCACATTTTAGCTTCCTTATTGAAAATGATCGTCCAATCCGTTTCACCAGGAATCGTCAACAAAGAATAAACGCCTTTAGCTAATTTCTTACCTTGAACCGTCACATCGTTTGAAAATTCAATAGTCGTGGCTTCGTTGGCACCTGTTCTCCAAACTTCCCCAAAAGGAACTAATGCCTTCTGAGCTTTTGTTCCAAAAACCAACCTTCCTTTAACTGCAGGTTGTGCATATTTAATCATCACCTCTGTATTTCCCACTTTTTGAACAACAACTGCGGGAGGAGAAGGGACTTGAGTTTGTGCAATGGCACCAAAGCCTACTAGACAAGTTAAAATAACGAATAATTTTTTCATGATTTCTGTTTAAAAATAGTTTTACAAATTAAGCCAATAATTTAATTTTAACACCAACGCTCGGTTACGAATTTGAAAAATTTCTGGAAAATAATTATCCGTATACACTAAAAACAAATCTGAAGCCGGCTTATAGCGCCATTGTAAACGGGCATTTAGGTTGACGTTCTTGGTTTGTTGGTTCAACTGGAAAAAGGTCGCAAAGAATAATTTATTGGTAAAGGTGATATCAATCTTCGGCCGAATAATCCAAAATTGGGACGAAACATTTTTAGCCGCCATCGTGGCCGTACCCGGGACGTAAACATCTTGGATGTCATTGTAATCTAGAGCCACCGAAACGCTTCCATAGGGTTGAAAACGATATCCAATATCCGCTGTCATTCCTGTACGCCAACCGTCTCCAAAGTACCCTCCAAAACGAGAAGTCAAAGCATAGGTAAATAATTTAATGGGAGAAGAACTGTAGCGCGCATTGATGGCATACCAATCATGTTCCGATCCTTTTAATAATGCCGTATTACCCATCCGTGTGGCATCGAAATTGTATTGCAACTTGACAAAATCATAAGACAAATACATCCCAAAAGTAGAACGATCCTTCATCGTACCGTCATATGCTATGTAAGTCGTGTTATCCGTAAAATCTCCTTGATTATTCCAATAAGTCATCGACATAGCTTTCAAAGAAGTGTAAAAGACATTTGTTGACTTATTTTTGGGATAGAATATCTTGGCAATTTCAGGTTGTAATTGTAGAAAATTAACTCGCGGCACATAGCCAACCTCTGGATTATAGTGTTCCCCCACCCATTGTTCTTTGATTGAAAAGGCCCAATTATTATCTCCATAAGCTAGTGAAGCGGCTTGTGAAAAAGCCTGGTCAACATCTTTTGGACTAATTGTTTTCGCATAAAACAAGGAACCTGTCCAAAAATTATCTTTGGAGGCCAAATTATACTCAAAACCAATATCTCGATTAAAGGGCTGATAACCATTCGATTTTTGAAGATCGGTATCAATGAACGACTCTTTATTAACCATGTACACACCTATATTCGAACGAGCAAATAATTTACGTTGCAATGCTACCATTGAATAATTTTGAGTTGGGACTCCTTTGGCATCAATGCGCTGCGACTGCACATTCAAGGCTCCAATGCGCCAATCTGGATTAAGTTTCCCACTTACCCGCGCTCCATAAGTAATGGGCGTTTGCTCATAAATTCCGGTCTTCGGGTTCAAGGCTAAGCCTATACGACGCGAGAAAAAGGGGCGAATATTTTCGGTCCCAAATCCATCAAATAAATCTGAATTTTCAATAAAAAATTGCCTTTTTTCGGGATAAAATAATTCGAATCGGTCCAGATTTGTTTGTTGGCGATCCACATCTACTTGGGAAAAATCTGGATTTAAGGTCATATCCAAATTTAAACCTGAATTTATTGCTACTTTGATATCCCCCCCAATTTGATTTCGAAAATCACTGGGTGAGGCAGATTCATAGTTGGCAGATAGCCCTGACAAGCCATAGGGAATGATCGAAATATTCTTTTTAGGTGCAGGTGGAGCTGTCTCCCAAACCAAAACGCCCGCATAGGCTAAAGAAGCCGTTGGGAATTGTCGGGGTACCGGCGCCCAAGCCGATTTCTCCTTCGCTTTCAAATCATAGCGTGAAAAATTAATTCCCCAACGCTTAATATTGTCCTTATAGCGAATGGATTTAAATGGAATCGCAGCCTCAAAAATCCAAGAATCTTTTTTATACCTCGTCGCAGATTCCCATTTGTTATCCCAGTTTAAATTCACTTTGGCACCTTCCGACATTTGACCGTCCCATTGCGCCCCCGCCGCATTGCCACCAAAAGCAAAACCAGTTGTTTTGTCTTCAAAAGTATCAATAAATACCAAAAAATTATCGTTCACCCCAAACGCGAAGTCTCGTTTCATCGATTCGACGACAAAAGCCCCAGGTTCTTTCAAGAAGCATTCCGCTGAAATATAAATATACTTATCATCATAGGACATTTTCACATCGGTACGAACTTGTGCACATAAGGAATCAAAAGGATTGCACATCACGAAATCACTCACTGCGGCCGCATCAAACCAAGACTGTTCATTCAAAACTCCATCAATCACGACTTTACTAGTCGTTTTTTGAATGCGCATTTGAAATTTTTCATTGATTTTTTGCCCCTGCACAATCAAACTAATGCAAAAGAAAAATAAGATAATGAGTAACGGTCTTTTCATACGGGTTTAAATAAGATAACAAACAAAGTTAGGTTATTTTCACGTGAGACTTGTGCGTCTTATAGGGCTTCCTTATTTTTGTAACAAAATAAATAAATATGGGAAGAGCATTCGAGTTTAGAAAAGCAAGAAAATTTAAGCGTTGGGGACAAATGGCCAAAACCTTTACCAAAATTGGTAAAGATATTGTGATCGCAGTCAAAGCAGGTGGACCAGATCCTACAGCCAATTCCCGCTTACGTGCCATCATTCAAAATGCGAAGGCTGTCAACATGCCTAAAGATAATGTAGAGCGAGCGATTAAGCGTGCCATTTCAAAAGACCAAGAAGATTATAAAGAAATCGTATATGAAGGATATGCCTTACACGGCATCGCCATTTTAGTAGAAACTACAACGGATAACATTAACAGAACGGTAGCTAATATACGTTCTTCGTTTACCAAATGTGGGGGAAGCTTAGGTACTCAAGGAATGCTGGATTTCATCTTTACTAGAAAATCCGTTTTCAAAATTACAGCTAAACCGGATATTGATTTAGAGGAATTAGAATTCGATCTGATTGACTTAGGCGGCGATGAAGTTTTTTTAGATGAAGAAACGAATCAAATCAATATCTACGGCGAATTTACCGCCTTTGGTGCCATTCAAAAGTTCTTAGAAGAGAAAGGTTTTGAATTGATGGGAGCGGACTTTGAGCGTATTCCAAACGAAACCAAAGACCTAAGCGAAGAACAAATTGCAGATGTGGAAAAGCTAATCGAAAGATTGGAAGAAGATGATGATATACAAAATGTATATCATAACATGACCTAATTTAACCCAGATTACTTTTTAGTCGATACAAATAAGGCGCCTTGTGTGCTCCACCCGAATATTTTTTCTCAATTCTTTCCAAGATATCCAAACTCAATATCTTACGCTGAAAGTTTGTTCGAACG
>CANKVC010000101.1 GCA_947486835.1 Cytophagaceae bacterium
CCTCGAAGCTCGTCCCATAATTCAATCTCATTGATACTATTTTTCATCGATTTTTATAAATTGTATTTATCAAACATTTAACTTATTTGATACTATTAGAGCTCTTTAATATAAGGAAATCAATTGTTTAAAAACCAAGAAAATCTATAATTTTTTTCCGTAAACGTTACCGTAAACGTTTACATTTTTTTATTCGCAATATTCCGACCATATTTAAGTTGTCAAATCACCAAATAAACTTTTTATCAAGTTTCCTATTTATTGTATTAATTTGATAAAATATAAATTCATCCCTTTATGAAAAAATTAAATACCTTAGATGCGACCATGTTAGTCATGGGATCCATGATAGGTTCCGGCATATTTTTAGTGAGTGCGGAAGTTGGCCGCCAACTAACCTCCCCCATCGCTTGGATTATGACCTGGGTTCTGACCAGTTTTGTGACCATCACAGGTGCTTATGCCTACGGAAAATTGTCAACCGTATTTCCAAAAACAGGTGGCCAATATATTTACTTAAAAGAATCTTACAATCCAATGATTGGCTTTCTGTTCGGCTGGACCACTTTTTTAGTCATTCAAACAGGAACTATTGCTGCCGTCGCAGTCGCTTTTGCTAAGTATACAGGAATTTTATTACCTGAATTAATCAATGACGTTCCTTTAGTTGGGAATTATATTACAAGCCAACAAATTTTAGCGGCCATTTTAATTGCCACCTTAACCTTTGTGAATCTTAGAGGAATATCTTTTGCATCTTTGGTTCAAAATGTTTTTACCATTACTAAAATTGGCGCCATCGTTATCCTAATTATCATAGGAGTTTATGTAGGTGTTTCAAATGGATGGGTGCATTTCGATCATTTTTTCAAAGAAACCCAAACCTATAACGCAACGACAAACTCATTTGAAAATATCAGTATTTGGCAATTTGGCAGCTTATTTGGCGTGGCCATGATCGGACCCTTATTCTCCTCCTCAGCATGGAACAATGTAACTTTTGCCAGTGCCGATTTTGAAGACCCTAAAAAAACAATTGCCAAAGGTTTAGTCTATGGAGCCGCTCTTGTTTGTTTATTGTATATATTAACCAACATAGCCTATTTAGGGATATTGCCCTTAGCGGGTGATCCCAATGGCGCTAGCCCCTACTTAAGAGGTATTATGTTTGCAAGTCAGGACCGACTAGGATCTGCTGCTTTACAAGCCGTATTAGGTACAATAGGCGCAACTGTCATGGCCATATTAATTATGATTTCCACCTTTGGCTGTAATAATGGAATCATTTTAGCCGGAGGTCGTTTATTTCAAGCGATGGCAAACGATCGTTTGTTTTTCCAAAAGGCAGCGGAAACAAATAAAAACGGTGTACCTGCCAACTCACTATTCATTCAAGGAATATGGGCGATTGCATTATGCTTTTCAGGATCTTATGGAACGCTATTAGACTTTACGGTATTTGCGATCTTGATCTTTTACTTCTTAACCGTAGCATCCGTATTTAAAACCAGAATCATGGGGTCCCAACTTCCTATGAGTCAAAAAATCATCTTTTCGATTTATTTGATTTGCTTACTATTTTTAGCCGGAAATTTACTTTGGGTAAAAACAATATCGTCCACCATAGGCTTAGTTATCGTCCTAGTAGGGATACCATTTTATTACGTCATGAAGAAAAATCAAAGAATATGATTTGTCTTTAACCATTCAGCTAAACGATCAAACCACAATTCTTTTGTGGTTTTATTGTTTAAACCAAATCCATGACCTCCTTTGGCATACACATGTAAATCAGCTGCGACATTATTTTCGGTAAGCTTTTCAACATATAACAAGGAGTTTTTAATGGGCACCGCTTTGTCATCCGCTGCATGTACCATAAAAGCTTTAGGTGTGTAATCCGTAATTTGTTCTTCGTTCGAAAACAAGTGAATCAATTCCTCTGAAGGCTTTTTACCAAGCAAATTAAGGGATGAGCCTGAATGACCAAATGGCCTAAAACTTATCACAGGGTATAATAATATTTGAAAATCAGGTCTAAGGTTAATACCATCGTCCACACCTGTATAATCTTTTTCAAAATGAGTGGCCGCAGTGGCCGCCAAATGTCCTCCAGCAGAAAAACCCATAATACCTATCTTGCCAACATCGATACCCCATTTATTCGCATTTTTTCTAACCAACCGGATGGCTTGTTGGGCATCTTGCAAAGGAGCTATTTTACGATCTACCTGCCGAGCAGAATCAGGGATACGGTAATACAACACAAATGCATGAATCCCCAATTCGTTAAATTTCTTGGCTATGTCAGTCCCTTCATGCGTTGAAGCTAAAATTTTATACCCACCACCCGGACAAACAACAACACAAGGTTTCTGCGTTTTACCTCCTTTGGCTTCAAAAAATTCATAAGTAGGAATACTCACATTTGATTTACGTTCAATCCCCCCCGTAACTTCACTCTTCTGAAGATTGGGTCCATCTATATAATTCGGGATCGTTCCAGGGTAAAGAGCCTGAACACCTTGCGCATGTAATTGATTCATAGAGATTATAGAAATAGAAAAACAAAGGAAATAGATGACAGGTTTCATATTAAGAAGGTTTAGATTTATCAGTCGTTATCAAAACAACTGCCAATAGTATAAAAAAACTAGCTAAAATTAAAATTTTATGTAATTCTTCCTGTAAAATCAAATTACCTAAAATTAACGCAATCAATGGATTTACATAGGTATAGGTCGCTACTAAAGTAGCATCTAATTCCTTAGATAGGTAGCCAAAAAGGGAATAACCCAGCATCGAACCAATTAATCCCAGGTATAAGAATACATAAAAAGCTTTAAAGGGAATGTCGGCTAAAACAATGTGTTGATAATCTCCTTTCAATGTACTAATAAGAAAAACAATCAAACCGCCGGTCAACATTTGAATCGAACATACTTGTGTAAAATGATATGAATTAGCCTGAGTAAACTGAATTCGGAAAACGCCTATATTCCAACCAATTACTGCCACTGACAAGTAAAAAATACCTTTAAAGAACTCCATTTCCATTCCAGGGATGGCTAATTTTTTTTGACTGACCATGATACCAATCCCAATTAAACCTAATAAAGTCCCTAATAATTTACGTTTGGTCGGTTTTCTACCACTTAACCAAAAGAAAAAAACTAATAATAAGGGTCCTAAAGCCATAAATACAGATGAAAATCCAGAAGGTACAATAGAACCTGCCATCGCCATAAAGCCATTCCCTAAACAAATTAATAAGATCCCCGCTTGTAAATGAATGGATAGATGCTTCCAGGGCATCTTAACCCAATGTTGGCCTGCGATGGACCAAATAAGCAACAAGGTTCCCGCAAATATATTTCGAGAAAAAGTGATGACTAATGGAGGAAAATAAGCCAATAAAATACGAACGCTTAAAAAAGTGGAACCCCAGATTAAATACAATAATCCCAATGAAATTAAAGCAGCCGCCGGAATTTTTATTTTGGGGCTCATATTAAGATAGTAAGTCAGGACGACGCTTTTGGGTTCTTAAAACGGATTGTTCATGTCGCCAAGCATCTATATTTCGGTCATGCCCAGAAAGCAATACCTCAGGTACGCTTTGGCCATTAAATTCCGAAGGACGAGTGTAAACAGGTGGGGCCAATAAACCATCTTGGAATGAGTCGGTTAAAGCGGAACTTTCATCTCCTAATGCACCAGGTAACAATCGTATAATGGCATCTGCGGTGACAGCAGCTGCTAATTCTCCACCTGAAAGTACATAATCGCCAATGGAAACCTCTCGAGTAACATATTTATCTCGTACACGTTCATCGATTCCTTTATAATGCCCACAAATGAAAATCATGTTTGTGTTTAGACTCAACTGATTAGCTAATCCTTGTTTTAAGAGTTGGCCGTCAGGCGTGAAAAAAATAACTTCATCATAAGTCCGTTCACTTAATAATTGGTCCAAGCAACGCGATAAAGGCTCAATCGCCATAACCATCCCTGCTCCCCCTCCAAAAGGGTAGTCATCTACTTGGCGATGTTTTTTTAAGGAAAAATCATGCAAATCATGAAAGACAATATCGACTAGACCAGCATCAGAAGCACGTTTGCATATAGAATGCTCGAAAAAACTATGCATCAATGCAGGAATAACTGAAATTATATCAATTCGCATCATCTTCTAAATAGACCTCCAAAAGGCCTTCTGGTAATTCTGTAAATACAATTTTTTCTTTCTTATCCACTTTGGGAACAATTTCATCGATCAAAGGAATTAAAACTTCCTTCGACTTATAAATCATAATAATCACGTCCTGAGCACCTGTGGAATAAACTTCCTTCACATACCCCAGTAAACCTAAATTACGATCTTGCACCTGATAATCAATAATCTCATGGTAATAAAATTGGTCATCCTTTAATTTGGGCAAAAAGCTAATGGGCAAAAACAGTTTCAATCCCACCAATTCTTTAGCCAAATCTAAACTATTCACGCCTTCCAGCGTCATTAAATTGACCGAATCTCTGATCTGAAGCTCGTCGATAAAATAAGGAACTAATTCGTTACCTTTTTGAACAAATACAGATTCCAAACCCTCATATTCATAGGGATCATCCACATCCATAAATACATGAAATGCTCCTTTTAATCCATGAGGCTTAGCTAAAGCACCCAACTCAAAATATTCTGTTTTTGCCATAGGTACAAAAAAAAATCATACAAATCTGAAAACAAATTTGTATGATTTAATCAAATTTTAAAAATTATTCTGCTGCTGGCTCTTCAGTCGCTTCAGTAGCTGCTTCTTCTGCCGCTGGAGCTTCTGCCACTGGCTCTTCTGCCGCAACTTCTTCAACCGCAACTTCTGCCGCTGGCTCTTCTGCTACAACTTCTTCAACCGCAACTTCTGCCGCTGGAGTTTCTGCTACCGCTTCTTCAACGGCAACTTCTGCTGCTGGAGTTTCTGCTACCGCTTCTTCAACGGCAACTTCTGCTACTACATCAGATGGCGATTCATTAGCTACTTCTACCTCATCTTCATCAGACTCATTAATCGCATCTACTACGCTAGCAACAATTGCATCATCAGCAGCTTTGTTTTTAGCAGCAATATTAACTGCACGACTTGCAGATACTTTAGATTCAGCTTCTAAACGAGAAGCCTTAGATTTAGCTTTAGATTGCTGAATCGTGCTAGCTTTCGTTTGAATTTTGATTTCTTTTTCAGCTTTCCATGCTTCAAATTTAGCATCAGCTTGTTCTTGGGTTAATGCACCCTTAATGACTCCAACCTGCAAATGCTTTGCATATAATATCCCTTTGTAAGATAAAATAGCCTTAGCAGTATCTGTTGGCTGAGCACCATCCATCACCCACTTAATCGCTTGTTTTTCATTCAAAACAACCGTCGCTGGGTTTGTATTAGGATTGTAAGTTCCTAATTTCTCTATAAAACGTCCGTCACGGGGTGCACGAGCATCCGAAACAACTACGTCAAACATGGCTAACTTCTTGCGTCCACGACGCGATAATCTAATTTTAACAGCCATTATACATGGGTTTATGAAGGATCTCGTCCTTCGTGTTTATAAAAATGTCTGCAAAATTAATGATTGTTGAGCTAAAATACAAATGAAAAAATGAGAAAATAAATCGATAAGCCGAATTCTGTAAGTAGGAAACCTACCCTCTTATCATTTATCTTGGATAAACATTACTGTTTACCTCTAGCAATCTACCCACTGACATCGGACGAGCAACCCTTTTGTCCTAAGACAGTCAGCCTATTTGATCTTGCAACGTGTGAGGTTTACCTTTGCCTGTCTTGTCGCCAATCCAGCGGTGGGCTCTTACCCCACCTTTTCACCCTTACCTCGAAAGGCGGTAATTTTCTGTGGCACTATCTGTTGGATCGTTAAATCCACCTTCCTGTTAGGAAGCACACTGCTCTTTGTTGTTCGGACTTTCCTCTTTAAAAAGCGATAAGATGATTTATTTTCTCATCACAAAGGTATCCTAATTATTTTGAAATCTTCAAATCCGCACTCAAGATGCCATTAACATAAAAGCCTGATTCATTCCATTGTATGATATCGATGCCTAAATTAGCATTATTGGGCATAAAGGGGCCCGAAAAATTGCTAAGTAATTCTTTTGATTTCATCAGGTCATATTTAAAATCATTAGCCAACCGATTTATACGCTTAAATGCATGATTTTTAAAAAGTGAATTGGGAAATGACAATCCTTTTAATTCTTGATGAATAATTTGAAATCCTATTTGATTTTGTTCAAAAATCACTGGCACAAAATCAATCAATAATTCAGATTTTAAGCCTTTAAACCCATTAATTTGAGCGCGCATATAATCTTTACCCTCCCCATTAATGTGTATTTTTACTCGTGGATTTTTTAATTTTTCTTGGGCTAATTTGGTTATATATGCATTAATCATTTGCCAATCTAATTGACCCGAAAAAGGCAATTCTCGACCTATTTTTTGATCTTTATTTAAATAATATCGAACCAGCTTTTTTTTATCCAACGGGGAAGAAGAAAAACCGATCGACGCATTTAAAAGTAATTCTAAATTAAGTCCTTTAGTAGAAAAATCTAGTTTTCTTATACCTAAACCTACATGACTAGTTGGAAAAGCGTACTCTGGCCAACGGATACTTTGGGCATTATTAACAAGTATCTTCTCTAAACTAGTGGGTTGCAATAATCCATCCACACTAGATTTAATCGTTGTATTGACCTCATTATATTTGTTTTTAAATAAATTGTCAACGATAGGACCCACATTAACACCAAAGCCTGCTACTTTAACCATGGGCTTTTCTACCCATTGATAGGTATAGGAAATATTACCTACGTCAAATTTATTCATGGACTTCAATTGTACGTCCAAATCAACATTAAAATCCAATTTCCCACGGACAGTTCCAGCATTAAATCCAGCCACATTAGGCTTCGCTTCAAAGATGGCTGGTGCATTTATCAACAAATGATTTGAGTTATTCGATGAAAATTTAACTTGTCCCGCTAAGCTAGAATGAATGGGAAATCCAATAAACGATTGATCAGATTTAGACTCAAAAATAGTTTTATCAGGCCTTTGGTTCACCCATTTCGACAAAGAATCATATGATACAAATACAGAAACTAGAAAATTCTTAGGCTTAGCATCCGAAAACACCTTTGCATATTTAGCAGTATGAGTTAGTGTTTTAGATAATTTCGGTTGGCAACTCCAAGTAAAAAAAATCAATACAAGCCATAAAACAATATTTTTTTTCATCGTAGTTCTTTAAATTTTCGAATAATCCACTCAGCCAAGATTAGAAATAAAACCCAAAGCTTAAAATAAATATTTTGCCAAATAAATACCGAATCCTGTTTGAAATTAGAATCTAGCCCCTGCGGAACAAAATCAGCATTTACCAATTCATCAATTTCCAACAAATCTATATTATTTCTTTGGGCCAAGAAATTTAGTTTAGGATCATTCCGACCCAAGCTAAATGTAGAAATATCTTCCATGAGTAAATCTTCTGCAGGGCCAATATCCTTATTCAAGCTATCTGTCATTGAATTATTATTTATATAAAAATCCTCAAACCATACTCCAATCGTAGAATCAGTTTGAGCATAGGAACCTTGTGATTGAAACTCTTTCATTTGTAAATCCCAAAGCGCATCGCTAACTATTATTTTATGATTCTTCCGCTTATTGCGGTTTAAGTAACCATCAATTTTATCTTTTGATGTATTTAAAAATAGCACTGGCGAATCCAAAACCTTATTTTTATACATGTCTTTCGGTAAAATTCTCAGAAAAATAAATTTATCAGCTTTATCCAGAACTTTAGCATTAAGGTCAAAATTCCAAATCAGTTTGATGAACTTATTTTTAGCGACCCGATTTAATACACCCACATCGGGATCCAGCGCATCTGAAAATCCATACACAATGGCCTTTTCATTGACCACATCCCAGTCTATTAAGGCACTTAAACCATTATCTAAAATTACTTTGATCTGATGTTTACCTAATTTAGGAGACTTAACCATCACGTCCGTGATGACATAAGTATGATCGCTGTCAAATGAAACTTTTTGTTTCTTCAAAAAAACGCCATCGACATATACGTCGATAATCACGTTTCTGTTTTGCTTGAAATTCGTCAACCATACTTCGATTGGCAAATGGACTTCTTCATTTGGAACTGAAACAAGAGGTAAATGGGTCGTTGAAAATTCAACTTGCTCTTTGTTAAAAATCATACCAAAAGGAATAAGGTGAATATTTGAGCCCAATTCTATATTTAGATCATTCAAATTACCATCTGTTAAGATAAATATTTCTTTACTCGAACGCCCTTTCTTTAGTTTCCGAATAGTTTGATTTAAATGATTTAAAGAACGAGAATTTGATAATGGTTTTTTAAAATTTATGACCGCTTGGCCATTAAAATCAATCCAAACTACTTCTGGATGCTTAATCTTTACAATAGAATCTACTTTCCTAAAAGCTTGATCAAAATCTTTATTGGCTAATTCAGGGA
>CANKVC010000102.1 GCA_947486835.1 Cytophagaceae bacterium
CGAAGCAAATTAATTCATTAAACATAAAAGCTTCCGTTAGCCAAATAGGTTCTATGTTTACCCTTTTCTTTACGGATAAAAAAGTAGACAATTTTACTGATGCCAAAACGTCTGACCTAATTAAATTTGGTCAATATTTCAGAGGAATGCTCAATCGAGGTATTTATTTACCCCCATCTCAATTTGAATCTTGGTTCTTGTCTGATTCAATAGGTGAAAAAGAACTAGAAAAAATCATCACAGCAAGTTGGGACACGCTTACGTCCATGCAAAATTCCTAAGCGAATGGCATCCACCTTCTTCTCAGTCATTATTCCCGTTTACAATCGGCCGATTGAGTTAGGCGAATTATTAGGTTGCTTGAGTCAACAAGACTATCCTAATTTTGAAGTTGTCATTATAGAAGATGGATCTAAAATTGACTCCAAATCTGTTGTTGAAACATTTAAGAAAAAATTAGCCATTTCTTATTTCGAAAAAGAAAATGAAGGACAAGGATTTGCTAGAAATTACGCATTTGAGAGAGCTAAAGGAGATTTTTTTGTAATCCTAGATTCTGATGCTTTGATAGAACCCAATTACCTAAGCGAAGTTTATAAAGGCATACATGAGGAGCATTTAGATTTATTCGGAGGACCCGATAAAGAACATGAGAGCTTCACTCCTATTCAAAAGGCAATCAGCTTTAGTATGACCAGCTTTTTTACTACCGGAGGTATTAGAGGCAAAAGTAAAAATATAGGAGGAAAATTTCATCCTAGAAGTTTTAACATGGGAATCTCTCGGGAAGTCTGGGAAAAAACAGGTGGATTTAAAATAACCCGCATGGGGGAAGACATCGAATTTAGTATTCGTTGTATCGAAAATGGATTTAAATCGGGGCTATTGCCACAAGCATTTATTTACCATAAAAGAAGAACTTCCTTTATCCAATTTTACGATCAACTACATTTTTTTGGGAGGGCAAGAATCAATATTAGTCGCTTCTTTCCAAAGGAACTTAAATGGGTGCATTTCATACCCTTAGCTTATTATATCTTTTTTTGGAATACAATCATTTGGAACATTATTGAAATAAAATTGGGCATGATTCTAAGCATCATGCTGATTGGATATTGGATTCTGATTTTCATAGATGCGCTGATTAAATCTAAAAACCTTTTAATCGCATTTTTAGGACTTATAGCAGCTAATATCCAACTGCTAGCCTACGGGAAAGGATTTCTTGAAGAAGGATTAAAAAAACTTACCAATAAAGACCTTTGACAAGGTAATTCTGAACATAGTCTTTAACACCCTCTTCTAACGTATAAAAGGGTTTTATATATCCTATGTCAATTAACTTTTTCATATTGGCTTCCGTAAAATATTGATATTTATCCCGAATGTCTAAGGGAGTATCGATGTAATTAATCTGAACGGGTTTATCAAGCGCGGTAAAAGTAGATTTACCCAAGTCATTAAAAGATCTGGCCTTACCGGTTCCTAAATTATATATGCCTGAATTTTTACGGTGCTCCATTAGAAATATACACACATCCACTAAATCTTTGACATAAATAAAGTCACGAATCTGCTCACCATCTTGGTATTCAGGTTTGTGAGATTTAAATAGTTTAAGAGAACCATTAGCTAAAATTTGTCGATATGCATGCCAGATAACCGAAGCCATTCGACTCTTATGATATTCATTGGGACCATAGACATTAAAGAATTTGAGTCCAGCCCAAAAAAATGGTTTATCTTCTTGTTTTAAAGCCCAATTATCAAAGTCGTTTTTGGAATCCCCGTAAGGATTTAAAGGCTTTAGTAAATGAATTTCATTTTCGTTATCGTCGTATCCTAATTCCCCTAGACCATAAGTTGCCGCAGATGAGGCATATACAAGAGGTATTTGATATTTGACGCATGCTTCCCAAACATGCTTTGAATAATTTACATTTAATGTATCGAAAATTTCTTTATTAAATTCTGTGGTATCCGTTCGCGCTCCAATGTGAAAAAGAAACTCCACTTCTCGATTATTTTGATCAAGCCATTGGAAAAAATCATTCCTTTCCACACGCTCTTTAATTTTCTTGCCAATTAAATTTTTATTTTTTTCTTCATTCGAAAAGTCATCTACGGCGATGATGTAATTAAAATTCAATTCATTCAATTTTGCAATTAAACAACTTCCAATAAAACCAGCGGCACCAGTAACTATGATCATATAAAATGGGATTAATTTTCAAATTTACACAATAACTTCATTAGGTTTCTTACCTTTGTGAAATATTTGGACATTCTGCTATTGTTTTCCCAGAGGTCCTTTAAACAAACTGAAAACAAATGGTATACGTAATCCGAAAGGAACATTTCAACGCCGCACACCGGCTTTTCAATCCAAACTGGACTGAGGAAAAAAATCTAGAAGTATTTGGGCCTTGCGCTAACAATAACTGGCATGGGCATAATTTTGAACTTATCGTAACAGTAAAAGGAGAACCAAATCCGGAAACCGGATTTGTATATGACCTTAAAAAATTGGGTGATTTAATAAAGGTTGAAATTATCGACAAAGTAGATCATAAAAACCTAAATTTAGACGTCGATTTTATGGCCAATAAATTGGCTAGTTGTGAAATTTTAGTCATGGAATTTTGGAAAATATTAGCACCCAAAATTTCTGAAGGAACTACAACAAATGCATGTCTCCATAAAATTCATTTGATTGAAACCAATAAAAACTCGGTAGAATACTACGGAGAATCATAGATGAAATATTTTATTCTTGCGGGTGAGAAATCAGGTGATTTACATGGTTCCAACCTCGTAAAAGAAATTCATTTAATTGACAAAAAGGCCGAAATAATTGGTTGGGGTGGCGATCAAATGACATCTGCCGGCGTCGAAATATTAGTGCATCATCAGGAGTTAGCCATCATGGGAATTTTAGGAGTTTTAAAAAACCTATTTAGGCTAAACAAATTATTCAATCTATTTACCGCACAAATACTAGAGTTTCAGCCAGATACCATCATCTTCATTGACTACGGGGGATTTAATCTAAAGGCGGCAAAAATAGCCAAGCAGAACGGTTTTTACACGCAATTTTATATTGCACCTAAAGTATGGGCTTGGAATAAAAGTCGAATAAATTCTATCAAAAAATGGGTGGATCAATTATATGTTATTTTCCCCTTTGAACTAGCATTGTTTAAAGAAAAAGTAATCTCAACGCATTATATTGGCAATCCTCTAAAAGATGCTATTGACACATTTGTCCCTAATCCTGAATTTAGGTACAAAAATAATGATTACGTCGCTTTATTAGCTGGCAGTAGGCGTCAAGAAATCAAAGCTAGTTTACCGATATTCGAAGAATTGGTTAAATCGCGGCCAGAACAAGATTTTATCATTGCAGGCGTTTCGGAATTTAAAGACCTTTATGAGAATTGTAATATCAAGGTTGTATACGATCAAACCTATGATGTCCTTACCTGTTCATCCGCTGCGGTAGTAACATCTGGAACGGCCACATTGGAAACTGCCCTATTAAATATTCCACAAATCGTAGTGTACAAAACAGATTGGTTGTTTTACAATTTGGCCAAAATGGTCATAAAAATAAATTATATTTCCTTGGTAAATATAATTTTAGACAAGCCAGCAGTACCAGAACTCATTCAAAATGAATTCAATAGCAAAAACATACAGGCTTGGCTATTAAAATTAGTAGACAAAAAATCGATTGAATATAGAAACCAGAAAAGCGACTACGAAAATTTAAACGAATTAATTGGTCCAACAGGGGCATCAAAATTGGCCGCGGAAAAAATAGTATTATTCGCTAAAAATCAAGCTAAGTAATTTTTTATCCAAGATTTTTGAACTCCGGGAATTGTCGAGAAGTATTGAGCAATTACTTTTTTATCCACATCAAAATCTCCAGAAGGATAAAAGGGTTCTCTAATTTTAATGACTTTATTGACGTAATCAAATCCAATCATAATGATCGGTAAATTAGCTTTTGTAGCGATGTAATAAAATCCCGTCCGTAATTCTTGAACATCTTTGCGGGTACCTTCAGGAGCTAATACGGCCACAAATGATTCCTTTTCAGCGTAGATGTCGACGATCGAATCCACTAGATTTGATTTGTTTTTTCGGTCAACGGGGTAACCACCGAGCCAACGAAACATCCAACCAAAAACTCCATCAAACAACTCTTTTTTACCCCAAAAAAAGATAGGAATATTCATCATTGAGCGAGCGCCTAAACCTACTGGAAAATCAACCCATGAAGCATGTGGGGCTACAATTACAATGCTTTTCTTAAGATCTGCAGGATATTGACCTTCTAAAGACCAACCAGAAATTTTAAATACAAAATCAAAAATGGGACTAGATATTAACATAGTTCATTGATTTTAGCAGAAATCTGAGACAAAGAAGTTTTTGGGTCAATCAAAATGGAATCAATGCCTAATTTAGCAGCTGATACAATATTAGCAGCATTATCATCAAAAAAAACTACTTGGTCAGCTTTTAAATTGTTTTCCCTTAATACCTGTTGGTAAATTAATGGATTAGGTTTAACGAATCCCATTTCATAAGAGAAATGTGCTCTCTTAAATAACCCAAATAAGTTTTCCCCATGAGGACCTAATGGAATATTTAAAAATATACGCGAATGAATAACACTTGTGTTTGACAATAAATATAGATCGAAATCAGAAGTTAAATCAACTAAAAAAGAATAAATATTGGAGGGGAAATCTAGCAATAAAGCAGAAAAAGCTTGATCAAATTCTTCATTAGAGCAATTCATAGCTAATTTATCCCTTAAAAGATTTCTGAATTCATCATCATTCAACAAACCAGCTTCATATCCTAACCATAAACCCTCATTGATTATTTTATCTTGGATTTCAGTAGGATTAAAAGAAGTCGACAATTGACTAAAAGCCTGAAAGGTAAGAGATAAATCAATAGGCAATAAAACATTACCTAAATCAAATAAGAGGGCCTTTTTTGATTTCATACTACTCTTTAACTACACCCATTTTACTGAATTTATCTATTCTTGCAGTGATCCTTTCAGCACTTGACATAGCATTCAAAACCTTGAGCTCAGAAATAATGACTTTTTTGATATTTTCAGCTGCTACATCAGGTGCTAAATGAGCTCCTCCTAATGGTTCTGAAATAATCCCATCAATTAACCCATTTTTAAGCATATCGTCTGCGGTTAACTTTAAAGCTTCTGCCGCTTGTTCCTTATAATCCCAACTTCTCCAAAGAATCGAAGAGCAAGATTCCGGTGAAATAACGGAATACCATGTATTTTCCATCATTAAAACGCGATCACCCACTGCAATCCCTAAAGCGCCTCCAGAGGCTCCCTCTCCTATTATTATGCAAATAACAGGAACCTTTAACATGAACATATCACGAATATTTCTTGCTATAGCTTCACCCTGACCTCTTTCTTCAGCCTCAATTCCTGGAAATGCACCCGGTGTGTCGATTAAACAAACGATAGGCTTATTGAATTTTTCAGCCATTTTCATCAATCGAAGTGCTTTCCGATATCCTTCTGGATTTGGCATACCGAAATTACGATATTGTCTTTCTTTTGTATTTCGGCCTTTTTGTTGGCCTATAAACATAACCGAGAATTCACCATCAACATTACCAAAACCCCCAACCATAGCCTTATCATCAGCTACAGACCTATCTCCATGAATTTCAATAAACTCAGAGCAAATTTTTTCAATATAATCAAAGGTATAGGGACGTTCAGGATGGCGGGATAATTGAACCCGTTGCCAGCGAGTTAAATTAGAAAATGTTTCTTTTTTAAGTTCCAATATTTTTTCAGTCAATGAGACTACCGTTTCTGTAACATCTACATTGTTTTCAATAGCCAATTTGCGCATTTCAATTAACTTATCTTCTAACTCGGCAATAGGCTTTTCAAATTCTAGCAACGTTCTCATAATTCAAATTTTATAAAAAACAAAAATAAAGATTAAAGTAGATATGTTTCATTCTTAGCTGGTAAAATAACTTCTTTGAAGCCAATTTTTTGGATCTCATGCCTAAATTCCAACATACTTTCTTCTTCCCCGTGGGTTAAAAATACTTTCTTTAATTTATCAATTTGTTGATTTTTTATGAAAGACAATAGTCCTAATTGGTCTGCATGACCCGAAAACACATCAATTTTACGTATTCTCGCATTTACTTTATATTCACGATCTTTCACTTTGATGGTCTCGGAACCAGCCAGTAGTTGTCGGCCTAAAGTTCCCTCTGCAGAATAACCAATCAACAAAATGGTCGCATACGAATTACTAATATTATCAGCGATATGCTTTTCCACTCGGCCCCCAGTAATCATTCCTGAAGATGAAATGATCACACAAGGTTCATGGTAATTTTGAATAGCATTCGATTCTTTTTCAGATTGAAGGTATACTAGGTTATCAAAGTCAAATAATTCATCATATTCTTTTTGGAAGGATCTTGCCTCAGGATTTAAATAAGAAAGGTATTTCGCGTAAATTTTGGTACTGCTTCTACCCATCGGGCTATCTGTAAATACACGTATGGCAGGAAAATTACGTTCTTCGATTAATCGATTTAAGGTATATAACACAGCTTGCGTTCGGCCTACTGAAAAAGCGGGTATGACTAAACGACCAGGCTTATCAATGCATGTCTCCTTAATAATGGCTTCCATAGCATCCATGGGACTTACCTTGTCTTCATGGATACGATTTCCGTAGGTACTTTCACAAATAAGGTAATCGACAGGAGGAAGAATTTGTGGATCAATGTGTAGAGGATAGTTATTACGGCCGATATCTCCACTAAAACCTAAAGTCTTAATTTCGTCTCCTTCCGTAATGGAGAAGTAAAGATGAGCGGCGCCCAACAAATGTCCCGCTGGAAAGAAAGTGATTTCTAAACCTGGCTTAATCGTAAATTTTTTATTGAATTGTAAAGTGACAAAATTCTCAAGGGAATTTTCGACATCTTTTTGTAAATACATATCCCCTTTACGCAGGAGTCGGTCCATTTGCTTGTGCTTCTTGTTACTTTCCCCCTGTGCAGCTTTCAACCTGCGTAAATGTAAATTAGCTGAATCAAAAAGCAATAATTCTGTTAAATCAGCAGTCGGCGGCGTACAAAGAACTTGGCCTTCATAGCCTTCTCGAAAAAGCATAGGGATATTGCCGGAATGGTCTATGTGCGCGTGAGTTAAAACAACTAAATTAATTAACGAAGCGTCAAAAGGAAAAAATGATTTATTAATTATGGGTGTTTCAAAATCAATTTCGCGTTCCATGTCGGTACCGCAGTCAATTAATATTTTATATCCATCTTCAAGCTCAAGCAAGTACATAGAACCTGTTACTTGCTTAGCCGCACCCAAAAATTGTAACTTCATAAATTGAAAGAAATAGGGGCCCTAAGGCCCCCGATTGTATGACAAAAATACACAAATTTCTCTAATAACGAATTATTTAACCTCTTTGGCAAATTTACTTTGCATAAGATCTAATTCAGATTTACTCATATTTTTATCAGCAATTAACGTTCTGTAACGAAAAGTCACTGATTCCCCTTTTTTCAAGGTTAAATTACGAATGTCTTTACCATTACTGAACACTTTCGCACCTAGTGGATTGACCGCAAATAAGCCATATCCACGGGCATGCCAATAAGAAGGATAGCTCACATTGGAAGGATGGTCAAAAATAGCCACGTTAATTGGGTGATTATCCATTACACCTGTTAAATTCATCCAAGTAGCACGCGTACTCCAAACGGCTTCACCTTTAATTCCTTCACTTGAAATATAATCTCCAGTAACACCTGTGTTATCTAAAACAGGAACTTTCGTTTCTACTCCACTTGCATCTGTAAATACATCTGGCTTATTAGAAGGTATTTCTAATTGGCGTGCCAATCGAATCGCAAACATGCCATCTTTAACATCTTTAAATACAACTAAATCACTGATAGCTGTTAACGTAGTGATACGATCAACCGTTCTTGTATCAGACGTTCCTGAAAACACATACGTAGTTTTTTCACTCAATACTTTTTGACCTTTTCCATCATCGTCTACCCAGGTGGCTGTTGCAACCAATTCACCTGTGTTTTTATTTGATTTGGTAGATAATATGGCATCATGAAAAATAGTACCCATTTTATGGGACTGCAATGATTTTACAATGGCTGTAGAATTATTCCAATAATCATATCCATTCACATCTTCATAATTTAACCACATTCCTACGTGGTGTGGATGATCTGTTCTTTCACCTGCTCTTGGCGCCAAAGGATAACCTCTCGTAATCGTAGTTCCTTTAGCAGACAAGATGGGAAACCAAACAGACTTTTTAAGTACG
>CANKVC010000103.1 GCA_947486835.1 Cytophagaceae bacterium
GGTGGAAATTGACGGGGTTGAAAAGACGCTCCAGCAAGCCAGCGCCTATTTAGAGTCGACCGATCGAGATGTAAGAGAATCCGTTTATCGGAAAGTTGCTGCCCAAAGACTAAGCATCAAAGATGAATTAAATTCACTTTATAGTGAACTAATAGGCAAGAGAAATAAGGTAGCGCTACAAGCTGGATTTGAAAACTTTAGAGATTTTTCTTTTGCGAGCCTTGGCAGGTTTGACTACACACCGGCCGATTGCTTTGAATTTCATGAGGCCGTTGAAAAAACAATCAAACCCATATTAAATGAATTAGCCTCCAAAAGGAAAAAAGCCTTGGGTTTAGATTCGCTCAGACCCTGGGATAAATCCGTGGACCCCTTAGGTCGCAAACCACTGAAACCCTTTAAAACGGGAGAAGAGTTATTGGAAAAAACGATTCGAGTTTTTGATAAATTGGACCCATTTTTAGGAGATTGCCTTAGGGAAATGGTGAAACTAGATCGCTTTGATTTAGACTCAAGGAAAGGTAAAAACCCCGGGGGATATAATTACCCATTAGAAGAAACTGGTTTTCCATTTATCTTCATGAATGCCGCAGGCCAAGTACGAGATATGGTTACTTTATTGCACGAGGGGGGGCATGCGGTACATTCCATTTTAACCAAGGAACTTTCACTAAATGCATTCCGAAATTTTCCTTCTGAGGTAGCTGAACTTGCCTCCATGAGCATGGAATTAATCACGATGGATGAATGGGATATCTATTTTGAAAATCCGGAAGATGCCAAAAGAGCCAAAATAAAACACTTGGAAGATATTCTAGAAACCTTGCCTTGGGTGGCGACGATCGATGCATATCAACATTGGATCTATGAAAATCCTGATCATACCTTAATCCAAAGAGAAGAAAAATGGAATGAAATATTGGCCAGATTTGCGGATCAGATGACTGATTGGACCGGCTTAGAAGAAATAAAATCCCATGTTTGGCAAAAGCAATTGCACTTATACGAAGTGCCGTTTTATTACATCGAATATGCGATCGCCCAATTAGGTGCATTGGCGGTTTGGAGAAATTATTGCCAAAATCCCAAGCTTGCTTTATCGAATTATTTGGAGGCATTGTCAAAAGGTTACACCGAACCCATCAAAGCAATTTATGCAAAAGCGGGGATTGAATTTAATTTTAGTGAGGGGTATATCGCTGAATTAATGTCATTTTTATCAGAGAAAATCAAAAATTTAGAGGAAAGCTAAGGCTTAGAAGCATATAGACTTTTTTAATACAAAATTTGGCCTTATTTTTGTACCAACAATTTGTCCTAACAAGAGAATGAAATTAGAAAAATTACTTCCGATTATAGCTTTAGCCTTTATGGCGACGGCTTGTGACTATCAAAAGAACAATACCATCAAGCAAAAAGATTTAAATGAAGGCGAGGCTTATGTTTATGGTGTTCATCCAGATAGCGCTGCGGTTCAGTTAAAAAATAAATATGACGCTAAGCCAGAATTGGAGCTAAAAGCCAATGCACTTCGCGAGAAAATGTTTAGTGGAAAAAGTATCAATCAAGGAAATTAGTCTTTCCCATCCCATATTTTAAAGCCGGTTTATCCGGCTTTTTTTATTGCCCAAACCACTCGCGAATAAAAGTAAGTTGGTAAATCGCCCCCGTATATAACAAGGCCCACAACAGGGATGAAATGGCCATAAAAAAGAGGACTCGCGGCAAAGACACCTTAAAAGATAAAGCTAATAGACTTCCGCCAATCGGCGTAAAAATAAGTGGAGTAAGCGCTGCAATCCCTTTAATGCCGAATTTTTGCCAGATCTGAACGGCATAACGCACTCTCTTTGAAAATAAAATAGCTTTCTTCTTTCTGAATCGACCGATAAAACCGATGACTAATTTACCCATGCTTAAGGTGAGTGAGATCGTCAGCATCGCACCCAACCAAGTAAAAATAACGGTTTCATACCAGGTCAATCCTAGACCAAATCCGGTTATAGGACCGGCGATAAATTTTAAACCTGTGGCAATCATCACTCCGGAATAGGCTCCCCAAGACATATTTACTTTGATTTATAGGCGTCAATTCCTTTTCTAAGAAACGAAATAAAATGATTAATATCAGCGTCAAAAGCAACTGGCGGAACCATCGGTGCGCCATCCTTTCGCGGATCTAAAAGTACATAATGAGGTTGGGCATTTGAATTGAATCTAGAAATTTGAAAATCTAAATTTTGATCTCCCAAGGTCTTTTTTTCTTGGCCGTCGACTTTGGACACATACCACTTATTTTCGAGGAGCTCCGTTTTATCGTCACAATATAAAGCGACGACAACATAGTCGTTTTTAAGAATGGACAAAACCGCGGGATCAGACCACACATATTCCTCCATTTTTCTGCAGTTGACGCAACCATGGCCCGTAAAGTCGATAAACAAGGGCTTGCCCACTTGTTGGGCATAAGCCTTGGCCTCCTCAAAATCAAAAAAGCCATTAAGTCCTAAAGGCAATTTTAAAAATTCGCTGTATTTCACAGCAGAAGAGGAGCGCGACGAATTGCTATTTTCTTCATTTAATGCTGTGGAACCCTTAAAATCTTGACTTGACATAGGAGGCAACCACCCTGATAAACCCTTTAATGGAGCACCAAACATCCCTGGAGTTAAATAAATAACGAAGGCAAGAAAAGCCGTGGCAAAAAGCGCACGGGGCACAGATAATTTCCCTGAAGGTCCATCATGAGGCAAGGAAATTTTACCAAATAAATACAAGGTTAACGCGGTAAAGATGGCAATCCAAATGGCTAGAAATATTTCACGATCCAATAAATGCCAATGATACACCTGGTCTGCCACGCTTAAAAACTTGAAGGCTAAGGCAATTTCTAAAAAGCCTAAAACCACTTTGACTTCATTCATCCAATTGCCCGATTTAGGCATTTTTTGCATGAATCCTGGGAAAATGGCAAATATGGTAAATGGAATGGCGAAGGCTAATGAAAATCCTAACATGCCAATAATAGGCTTCAGGAATACTCCCTGAGATGAGGCAATTAATATGGATCCTGCCAAAGGTCCTGTGCAAGAAAATGAGACTAAAACCAGCGTAAATGCCATGAAGAACACCCCTAGCAATCCACCTTTATCAGATTTCGCATCAACATTATTAACCAAACTAGAAGGTAAAACAATTTCGAATGCGCCCAAAAAGGAAATGCCGAAAAAGATAAAAATAGCAAAAAACAAAAGGTTAGGAATCCAATGGGTACTTAAAAAATTAGCAAAACTAGCTCCAGCAAAAAATGCTAAAATGGTGCCAAAGAAGACATAGATAAGAACAATAAAGAAACCATAGAGAAAAGCCAGTTTTTTACCCCCTTGTTGTTTCGTAAAAAAACTAACCGTCATGGGAATTAGTGGATACACGCAGGGAGTCAATAAGGCCAACAAACCGGCGCCCATCGCCACCCAGAAAAACTGCCATAAGGACTGATCGTCTTCTGGTGCTATTAATTTTGCGGTTGAATTAGAGGCTTTTTTTTTTGAATCCTCTGGCGTAGAGGATGCGCTTAGGCTAGAACTTATCACAAAAGGCCCCTTAATTGGCACACACAAACCGCTCTCATTTGAACAAGTTTGTGCATCATAAGATCCGTCAATCTTCCAAGAATCTGAGGTAATTTTTACGGTTTGTCGAAATTCCGCTTCCTCCGTAAAATAGGTATAAGTGCCATTCCAAATCTCTTTATCAAATTTTGAATGTGGATTTATCGCGCGTAAAGGTCCGTCAATAGATACACCTAGACCCTCTTTGATCTTAATCGTCGTAACCACAGGCCCTAATTCCTTATCGAAATCAGATGAATATAGGTACCATCCTTTGTCGATTTTAACTTTAAATATAATTTCAGCCGTCTGACCCACCTTAGGGTTTGCCGGCTCTAAAGTCCATGACCATTTAGCCGGAGTGATTTTTTGGGCCATGCCAGTAAAACCCACAAAACCCAAGAAAAGCAAAATGATTAATTTCAGTTTCATTCTCTATAATTTTTAAATCGCCTCTTCCTCATTTTTTCAAGATTCAAAATTAACAAAAAATAGCGGAACCTCATGGGATATTTATTCAAAAATGGGGAATGATCGTTTTTCTATTCCGTTAAAAATTCGTAATTTTAAACTCTTTAAAACGAAATTCAATCCACATTTATTACATGGCTGCTAGCACATTTCCAACCCAGCGAGACGTTGAAATTTTTTCATTAATAAGCGAGGAAGCACATCGACAAGAATTCGGCATCGAATTAATTGCTTCTGAAAACTTTACTTCCCCTCAGGTGATGGAGGCTCAAGGAAGTGTTTTGACCAATAAGTATGCGGAAGGCTTACCTGGAAAAAGGTATTACGGAGGTTGTGAGGTAGTCGATGTCGTGGAAACCATTGCCATCGAACGTGCCAAAAAATTATTTGGCGCCACATGGGCTAACGTGCAACCACACTCGGGCGCACAAGCGAATGCAGCGGTTTTTTTATCGTTTTTAAATCCAGGAGATAAAATTTTAGGATTTGATTTGGCACATGGGGGACACCTTTCTCATGGGTCGCCGGTCAACTTCTCAGGTAAATATTTTCAAGCCTTTTTTTATGGCGTTGAAAAAGAAACAGGTTTAATTGATTGGGATAAAGTAGAGGCCACCGCCTTGAAAGAAAATCCTAGGTTATTAATTTGTGGGGCTTCTGCCTATTCTCGTGATTGGGATTATGCCCGTTTAAGAGCTATTGCAGACAAAATAGGTGCCATATTATTAGCTGATATTTCACATCCATCCGCTTTAATCGCGAAAGGTTTATTGAACGACCCGATGCAACATTGCCATATCGTAACGACCACCACACATAAAACGTTGCGTGGACCTCGTGGTGGTTTGATCATGATGGGCAATGATTTTGAGAATCCATTTGGATTCAAAACGATGAAGGGAGAATTAAAAATGATGTCGGCTTGTCTTGATGGTGCTGTATTTCCTGGAACACAAGGAGGACCTTTAGAGCACGTTATTGCCGCAAAAGCGATCGCATTTGGAGAGGCTTTGACTCCTGAATTTGGACAATATGCTCAACAAGTTAAATCGAATGCGCAAGCGATGGCAAAAGCTTTTTTAAGCAAAGGATATGATATTATTTCAGGCGGAACAGACAATCATTTAATGCTGATTGACTTAAGGCCCAAGGGATTAAGTGGTAAGCTAGCTGAGAACACATTAATTCAAGCGGACATTACCATCAATAAAAACATGGTTCCATTTGATGATAAATCGCCATTTGTGACTTCAGGAATGCGAGTGGGTACGGCAGCGATGACTACCCGCGGATTAAAAGAAAATGACATGAGCCAGATTGTTGACATGGTCGACAAAGCCCTCATGAACCATGATAATGAATCTGTTTTAAAGCAGATTAAAGGAGAAGTTAACGAGTGGGTTAAACAATTCCCACTTTATTTATAAGATAGCATATGGCCACAGACCAAGACTGGGAAAATGATTTTGATGACGACGTAGAAGAGAAAGATGGGACTGAAATGTCGTTTCTAGACCATTTAGAGGAGTTACGTTGGCACATCATGCGATCCATCGCTGCGATTTTGGTCTTTACCATTGCCGCATGGATTTTTAGAAATGAGATTTTTGGCACCATTATCATGGGGCCAACGAAAGTCGATTTTGCGACCAATTTGGTCCTTTGTCATTTAGCCGACATCACCGGTTGGAGTAGTTTGTGTATGCAAAAAGCGGACTTCATTCTGCAAAGTAGAGAGGTTTCAGGTCAATTCATGATGGCATTAACACAATCCATCATTGTAGGTTTATTGTTTTCCTTCCCCTACGCATTTTTTGAGCTTTGGAGATTCATCAAGCCAGGCTTAAAAAACAAAGAATTAAAAGCAGCGAAAGGAGCCGTTTTCTGGGTATCCACCTTATTTTTCATGGGGGTTTCCTTTGGTTATTATGTGGTGGCTCCTATGGCGATCAACTTTCTAGCCAATTTTAAATTGGATGCTACGATTCAAAATCAGTTTGACGTTAATGATTATATCTCTTTATTATCCATGCTTACGCTTGCGTGCGGATTGACATTCCAGCTTCCTATGGTGGCTTTTGTGTTATCCCAAGTAGGAATTCTAACACCTTCTTTCATGAGGGAATATAGGAAGCATGCGATGATTGTCATCTTAATTGTCGCAGCGATCATCACCCCTTCACCCGATGTGATTTCACAACTCCTTGTGGCATTTCCACTCTTAGGATTGTATGAAATCAGTATCTGGGTATCCGGAAGAGTCCTAAGAAAAAAAATGAGGGAAGAAGCCCTTGAATCGAATTCTTAATTGAATTCAACTAACACAATCGTATGAATTACTTATCGGCGGAAAATATTTCACGCAACATCGGAGAAAGATGGATCTTTAAAAGTCTGTTCTTTGGCCTACAAAAAGGTGAAAAAGTAGCCCTCATTGGCAAAAACGGAACCGGTAAAACTACATTAATGGAGACATTGATGGGGATGCAAACGCCTGACGATGGAAAAATATCCATCCGGAAAGGTATTCGTGTCGGATACCTACCGCAAAATCCCGTATTTTCTGAAAAAGAAGAAGTCTTAAATTATCTTTTTTCAGATGATTTGCCATCCGCAGTTGCCATTAAAGCCTACGAAAAGGCCATGCTTTCAGGCGACCCTAAGGAGTTAGAAGAATCCTTTGCCTTAATGGAATTGCATAATGCTTGGGATTACGAGGCAAGGGCTAAGCAAATCATTACGAGGTTAGGTATTCCCGATGGAGACCAAAAAGTATCCACGCTTTCTGGAGGTCAAAAAAAACGACTTTCCCTGGCCAAATTATTGATTGAAAGTCCAGACATTATGATCTTGGATGAGCCAACTAACCACTTGGACATTGAAACGATAGAATGGCTAGAAGGAATACTTTCAGGCCCCAATGTGACCGTGTTAGTGGTTTCCCACGATCGCTATTTTCTAGATAAAATATGCAATAAAATGTTTGAGCTTGCCCTAGGTGCTTTATATACCTATGAGGGAAATTATGCCTATTTTTTAGAGAAGAAAGCCGAAAGAGAAGCATCCGAAGCGAGCAGCATATCCAAAGCAAAAAACCTGTACCGCAAGGAACTTGAATGGATGCGGAAGCAACCCAGAGCAAGGGGAACCAAAGCGCAGTACCGCATCGATGCATTTACTGAAATCGATGAAATGGCTCATAAGAAACTGGATGACAGTAAGCTGGAGCTAAATATTCAAATGTCCCGATTAGGAAATAAAATCATTGAAATCAACGGGCTTCAAAAAGCGTGGGGAGATAAAAAAATCATCAATGAGTTTACTTATACGTTTAAGAAAAAAGACCGCATCGGAATCGTTGGCAAAAATGGAGCGGGAAAAACCACCTTTCTCCAACTTCTTACCGGCTTAGAAAAACCAGATGCGGGAACAATCGATCCAGGTGAAACATTGGTGATTGGTTACTATACCCAAATTCCATTTGATTTTAAACCTGAGCAAAGGGTCATCGACACCATTACGGAAATAGCAGAAGTTATCCCTTATGGTAAAAATGAATCACTAAGTCCTAGCCAATTTTTAAGTAAATTTTTATTCCCTACGGCTCAGCAATATACGCCAGTTGAGAAACTTTCAGGGGGAGAGAAAAAACGCCTTCAGCTCATGCGGGTGTTGGTCCAAAACCCTAACTTTTTAATCTTAGATGAGCCGACCAACGACCTTGATTTAGATACACTCCAACTCCTAGAAGATTTTTTATCGGAGTTCCAGGGTTGTCTTCTTTTGGTTTCACATGATCGCTATTTCATGGATAATTTGGTGGACCAATTAATCCTGGTGGAAGGAGAAGGGGAAGTTAAATTCTTTAATGGTAATTATACTGATTACCGGATTTCATTGGAGAATCAAGTAGATAATAATTCGGGGGCCAACAAACCCAGTCCTGTGAAAGCACCTTCTACAGAAAATTCTACGAACAAGGTGAGTAAATTAAGTTTCAAAGAACAAAAGGAATTTGAAACATTAGAAATCGAAATACAAGAGCTTGAGCAAAAAAAACAAAGCATCATTGAGCAATTGAATGCAGGTCATGAGGACTTTCAAATACTAAGCCAGTGGGCCACTAAAATAGAAGAAATTAAAAACTCGCTGGAAGAAAAAGAAGCCAGATGGCTAGAGCTTACAGAAAAATAACAAAAATGGCCCTAAATTTTAGGG
>CANKVC010000104.1 GCA_947486835.1 Cytophagaceae bacterium
GGAGAAATGGGTAACTCGAACAACGTAGACCCAGCGAATCAGTTCTCTTTATATGCGGCGAATCGTGGTAACTCATTCTATCCAATTTCTGGACAAAGTTCAGGAGCTAATGAAGGTTATTTCCGTTCACGTATCGGTAATGATGCTGCCAAGTGGGAGACTTCAGAAACGTTGAACATTGGTTTTGATGCTACTTTACTAAATGGTAAATGGGAAGTAGTATTGGATGTTTGGAGAAAAGATACGCGTGATTTGTTATTTGGCGTACCTCTTCCGGCAGTTGTTGGTCCTTCAGCATCTGCTCCTGCGGTTAACGTAGCTAAGATGAGAAACCAAGGTATCGATTTCCAAATCATTAATCGTGGAAATATTACGTCTGATTTGAAATATGAAGTAACGATCAATAATTCATTTTTACAAAATGAGATAATTGCCTTTGCTCCGGGTATTACCAACTTAACAGGAGGTGCATTCCGTGGTATTGTTCCAGTAAGAATGGAAGTAGGACGTTCTCTTTCTTCGTTTTATGGATATAAGGTTTTAGGATATTTCAATTCTGCTGCTGAAGTTACAGCTTCTCCTGCTCAATCAGGCGCTGGTGTGGGACGTTTCCGTTACCAAGATACAAACGGAGATGGAAAAATTACTCCAGCGGATCGTACTTATTTAGGTTCACCGGTACCAACTTACACGGGTGGTGTCAATTTAGGCTTGACGTACAAAGATTTTGAATTCAGTGCATATTTAAATGCATCTGCTGGAAACAAAATTTGGAATCAGCAAAAATGGTTTACGGATTTCTTTGGAACATTCCAAGGGGCTGGAAAGGGTGAGCGTGCAAAGCAATCATGGACTCCTGCTTTAGGAAATTCTGCTGCTGCTCCTATCTGGGAATCAGCATCTAGTATTTCTACTTCAGGTGCTGAGAACTCTTGGTACATTGAGGATGGAGATTACATCCGTTTCCAAAACATTTCATTGGGATACAATATTCCTGAGAAGTATTCTTCTAAGTTAGGAATCAAGCGTGCTAAGTTTACTGTTTCGGCAACGAACTTATTTACAATCACTGCATACAAAGGATTAGATCCGGGTGTAGGTGGTGCGGCTGATACTGGATTTGGTATTGATGTGGGTAACTATCCAGTTACACGTGGATTTAACGCATCGATCAACTTGAATTTCTAATTTAGCGAAAGCATATTTTAATTATAAGAAAATGAAAAAATATCAAATTTTAAAGCGAATAGCTTTGGTGAGTGCGTCAGCGTTTATGTTGACCTTCGCTTGTAAGGATCAGTTTTTAGAAGTTGCACCTACGGGCTCTTTGGCTCAGGCACAATTATCTTCTAAGGCTGGTGTTGAGGGTGCCTTAATTGGCGCTTATGCTCAGTTGGCAGCTAAAGGTTTCTCTCGTTTGGGAGCAGCTAACAACTGGGTTTGGGGTTCAATCCGTGGGGGTGAAAATAACAAGGGTACTGACCCTGGTGATTACACGACCATTAACCCAATCCAACGTTATGAGGTTGATGCAACGAATGGAGATATGAATGATTCATGGAGAGCCAAGTATGAAGGAATTGCACGTTGCAATGCCGTTATTAATTTGGCGAATGGATCTAAAGAACTTTCCGCTGCAGATAAAACTCGGATTATAGCAGAGGCACGTTTCCTACGTGGATTCTATTATTTCGAATTGAAGCGTTTATGGAATTCGGTTCCTTACGTGGATGAGAAAGTAGGATATGGCCAAGGAATTGAAAAAGTGGCGAATACTCCTGCTATTTGGGATAAAATCGAAGCTGATTTCAAACATGCTTACGACAACCTTACTGAAACTCATTCAGATGCGGGTCGTGCAAACAAATGGGCTGCTGGATCTTTATTAGGTAAAGTTTATGTTTACCAAGCGAAATGGGCTGATGCGAAATCTATATTAACGACTGTCATTAATAGTGGAAAAACGACTAATGGCAAGAAATATGGTTTGGTTCCAAAATTTGCTGAAATTTTCAATGCTGAAAATGACAACAATGAGGAGGCTATTTTTGCGATGCAATCTTCTATGAATACGGGTAATACAAATAATGCCAATGGTTTTGACGACTTGAACTACCCTTATAACACGGGTTCTGACGGTCCAGGTAACTGTTGCGGTTTCTTCCAACCCACTTTCTCGATGGCTAATGCATATCGTACAGTAGGTGGATTACCTATTCTTTCTGAGCAAGGTGATGGAACTCCTGATTATAACTTAGCTGCTAATGCGGTAAAGCATGATTATGGCAAGAATACTACAGATGCTTTCACAGAAGATACGGATCCATTAGATCCACGTATTGACCATACAATCGGTCGTCGTGGTATCCAGTATTTAGATTGGATCGAGCATCCAGGTGCTAACTGGATTCGTTCTCAAGTATATGCTGGTCCATATTCTCCAAAGAAATATGTGTACTACAAGCGTCAAGAGAATAGTTTGACAGATGGTTCTGGTTGGACACGTGGTTATGCTACGATGAACTTTAATATCATCCGTTTTGCTGATGTACTTTTATTAGCTGCTGAGGCTGAAATCGAAGCGGGAAGTTTAACGACTGCTTTAGGATATATTAATCAAATTCGTAAGCGTGCGGCTAATGAAGCTGGTTTTGTAACCAAAGGTGGAAAGCCAGAAGCAAATTACGTGATCAATCTTTATACAGCTTTTGCTGATAAAACTGAGGCAACTAAAGCACTTCGTATGGAGCGTTTGTTAGAATTAGCTACTGAAGGTCACCGTTTCTTCGATTTAGTTCGTTGGGGTATTGCAAGCAAAACGTTGAATGCATACTTGAAATACGAATCTAAATTCTTAGTAACAAAGTTTGGTGGTTCAAAATACACAACTGGAAAAGATGAGTATTTACCTATTCCACAAGCACAAATTGATATTCAAGGTGCTGCTGTATTAAAGCAGAATCCTGGGTATTAATATTTGATTTTGTGATTTTTTAAAAAAGGTGGGGAGAAATTCCCACCTTTTTTTTATTAATTTTGTCTGTTTAAAATAAGCCATGAAATCCATTCATATTCCTTTCATTCTGATTTTTTGTTTCTTTTTTTACGGGTGTAAAACCAAGTCGACGTTTGAACTTATCCCTAGCGAAGATTCTGGAATTGAATTCAATAATCAAATCGTGGATAATGATACCCTCAATATTTTAACCTACGAATATCTTTATAATGGTAGTGGCGTAGGTATGGGTGATTTTAATGGAGATGGCTTATTAGATGTGTTCTTTTCAGGAAGTCAGGTCGACAGTAAATTGTATTTAAATCAAGGTGATTTCAAGTTTAGCGATATTTCAAAATCCGCTGGAATAAATACGTTGGGCCGCTGGTGTTCAGGTGTATCCGTCGTCGATATAAATGCTGACGGCCTATTAGATATCTATGTATCTACAACCATGAAAAATGCAGCCAAAGATCGAGAAAACTTGTTGGTTGTCAATCAGGGTGTGAAAAATGGAATGCCTACTTACAAGGAAATGGCCACGGAATATGGAGTGAATGATTCGGGCTATTCTGAACATGCTGCATTTTTTGATTATGATCGCGATGGGGATTTGGATTTATATGTGCTGATTGACGTGATAGACCAACAACCTGCTTTATTTAGGCCCAAGGTGACCGATGGCTCTTATCCAAACACTGATCGCCTGTATCGATGCGATTGGTCTGCCGATTTAAAACATCCTGTGTACACGAATGTCTCAAAAGATGCGGGAATTACGATCGAGGGATTTGGGTTAGGTGTAGCCATTTGTGATATTAATCAGGACAATTGGCCCGATATTTATGTGACCAACGATTACGTATCGGATGATTTATTATACATCAATAATCATGATGGAACCTTTACGGACCAATCAAAAAAATATTTTAAACATACCAGTTTAACGGCGATGGGAAATGAGGTGGGAGATGTCAATAATGATGGATTAGCTGATATTGTAGCCTTAGATATGTTGCCAAAAAATACAGAAAGAAAGAAACAATTAGCGCCACCTAACAACTACCAAACCTATATTAATAGTGATCAATTTGGGTATACCTATCAATACATGCGCAATACGTTGCAATTGAATTCTGGTAAACAGGCGGATGGTTCCAGCAAACCTTTTCATGAAATTAGTTTAATGGCAGGGATTTCTGAGAGTGAGTGGAGCTGGTGTCCTTCCTTGGCCGATTTCGACAATGATGGATACCGTGATTTATTTGTGACCAATGGATATCCGCGGGATGTAACGGATCGTGATTTTATGCTTTATCGGGCTAATACATTACAATTATCTTCTTCCTCATTGATGTTGGAACAAGTTCCTGTAATCAAAATAAGTAATTACGCGTACCGCAATCGTGGGGATCTGACTTTTGAAGATGTGACTGAAAAATGGGGATTAAGTATTCCTTCATTTTCCAACGGAGCCGCTTATGGCGACCTAGATAACGATGGAGATCTTGATTACATCGTTAATAATATTAATGATAAGGCATTTTTATATCGAAATAATTCGCGTGAAGACCATGCTGATAAATCGCATTATTTACGCATTAAATTTAAAGGGGATCAAAAAAATCTCCAAGGTTTTGGGGCCAAAATTGAAGGTGTTTTTGAAAATGGGGAACGCTTTTATTATGAAAACACACCTTACCGCGGCTACCTATCTTCCGTTGAGCCCGTGGCTCATATCGGCTTAGGAACAAAACGTAAATTGAAGGAAATACGTATTGTTTGGCCAAATGACAAAATGCAGGTCATCAAGAAGCCGGGGATTGACCAGATATTAGCGGTTTCTATGGATGCAGCAAAAGAGCCGTATCAAACTCTTTTTGAAGTCAATAAACCTTTGTTAAAAGATATTTCGGATGAACTTAATTTAGTGGATGTCCATCAAGAATACGACTTCATCGACTTTAATTATCAAAGTTTAATGCCCTTTAAATTATCCCAATTAGGACCTGGATTATCGGCCGGGGATGTGAACGGGGATGGATTGGAAGATTTTTTCCAAGGAGGGGCTAAGTTCTATTCGGGTATTTTTTACATCCAAAATCAAGCTGGGAAGTTTAATGCAAAACCCTTAGAAAAAAGTATTTCAGTACCCAAAAAATTAGGTGAGGACTTAGGTTCCTTGTTGGCCGATTTTGATCAGGATGGAGATCTAGATCTGTATATTGCTCGGGGTGGCAATGAAGATAAATTAGGTGCGGCCAGTTTTCAAGATGTTATGTATGTCAATGATGGAAAAGGGAATTTCATCTTAGATGCCTTATCATTGCCCATATTTACGGAGAGTAATGCGGCAGTTCGAGCATCCGATTTTGATCATGATGGAGATTTAGATTTATTTGTGGGAGGGCGAAATGTACCTTTTCAATATCCAAAATCGACCACTTCTCGTTTGTTAAAAAATGAATCCGTTAAAGGACATATTAAGTTTGTGGACGTTACCCAGACATTAGCCAAGGACCTAATCAACGTAGGATTAATATGCGATGGAATTTGGACCGATTACGACTTAGATGGTTGGCAAGACATCATCCTCGCAGGAGAATTCTCCGACATTAAAATACTGAAAAATAATCGTGGTCGTTTTACACTTTTGCAGGCTACGGGTTTAGAGGAAACGACGGGTATTTGGACTTCTTTGTCTAGTGGAGATTTCGACCATGATGGTGACATGGATTATGTTGCTGGAAATATGGGAAAAAATACCTTATTGAGAGCTAATGCTAAGCAGCCTGTGGATATTTGGCACGGGGATTTGGACGGCAATGGGGTATATGATTTATTTCCATTTGTGTATTTTCAAACGGCTAATGGGAAAATGGCATCTGCCTCTTTATTTGGGAAAGACGACGTACATAAAATGCTAAATCAGACTCGTCAAAGATGGGTTTATTACAAAGATTTTGGCCAAGTGACGCAGGAGAATTTCTTCATTGCTTCCGAAAAAGAAAAAGCGAAAAAGATATCCATGCAAGAAAACGCTTCTATTTGGATTGAAAATTTAGGGGAAGGGAAGTTCAAAACACATATGTTACCATTGATGGCGCAAATATCGGCGATGAATGGAATTCAAATAAAAGACATCAATCAAGACGGTCACCTAGATATCATGTATGTTGGAAATAATTATGCGAATGAGGTGTTCATGGGAAGATACGATGCTTCCAATGGAGGTGTTTTACTAGGAAATGGAAAGGGTAAATTTGCTTACCTTGATCAGTCAGGACTTTTTGTACCTCAGGATGCCAAATCACTTATAACCATCGATTTAGGCCAGAATGGATTAGCGTTTATCGCGAGTCAGAATCGCGGTAAAATGCATGCTTTTACTAGCTTAGATAAAGCATGGACTCGCATGAATATCCCGAAAGGTATTCAAGGCTTTGAGTATCAATTTAAAGGGCAGAATCAAAGGGTCGAGTGGACATATGGCAGTTCTTATTTAGGCCAAAGCGCCAATGGACAAGCATTCTTACCAAATGGTGCTAAATTGATAAAAACCTTTTAACGGATTTTATTTTCAATGTAATTGAGCTGTAGTCCTGGTTTTACTTTTCCTTTTTTGGGTGCGCCAAACTGGAAGTTCCCTAAAATGATGTCCAGATCTCCATCTTGGTCTGCATCACCGGCATCCATCACCATCCATCTTCCACCAAATGGAATATTGAGGTTACTAACCTTGAAATTTAAGTTCCCTTGGTTTTGAAAATAAAGAAAGGATTCATTTTTAGGCATGATGGGTTCTGCATAAAAGGCGATCATGGCTAAATCTAAATCGCCATCTAAATCAAAATCCCTTGCGATCGTTTTAGTAGCTCCGTAGACCGGATAAAAATATTTTTCCTTGAAATTATTTCGGCCATCATTGATAAATATATGTACGCCGTGGTAGTTTTTTAGTGTTTTCGAGTAATCGGCATTATCGCCATTCGTAATAATAATGTCATCTTTCCCGTCTTGATTAAAATCAACCACTTCCATAAAACTACAGCCATAAACGGAATCAAAAAGCAAAATGGGTTTTTCCATAAATTTCCCTTCCCCCTTATTGATGAATAAAGAAACCCCTTCTCGGGACTGGGCGGTAAGGACCAAGATGTCAGGCAATCCATCGCCTGTCATATCTTTAATGGATACATTTCTAGTTCCAGCTTGAATTTTTAGGATATTTTTTTGCTTGGTTTTTCCATTGACCCAAATTAATTCTCCCGCTTCAAAACCATATTCACAAATCACAAAATCATCAATGCCATCTTGATCGATGTCTGAAATTTGTAGGTCAACGGGCCTTTTGAGTGAATCGGCAGCTAAAGACAATGCATTTTTTTGGTTCAATATAAGGAGCGAGCCTAATTTCTGATCATTAGGGGACATTTTGCCAATACTTAAAATATAAGATTTATTGGCATGAAAATTGGCATATACGACAGGTCGTTCTGTTCGTATTGTTTTTTTAATTTGTAATTGGGCATCTAAAATTTCAAGTTTTTGATTCCTTTTTCCAATCCAAATTTCTTTCTGTTTTGGGTTAAAAGTGACTGAGGTTACCACGCCAGTTGGCTCCTCCGGATAAATAATTTCTCTCGTTGAAAAGTGCATCGTTTCATTAGAAACATTGACTTTTTTTGCTTGAGGCAAAGGCTTTTCCGGCGCATTTTCAATGTAATAAGCGACAATGGCCTCCCAATCTTTTTGACTTATTTCAGGTGTTTCAGGATAAATGCCAAGATTGGTAGCACTTTCATATTGCTCCTCAGGAATTTTAGTCAGTAATTCAAATCGGTTGCCTACACCTAATCGATAAGCCATTTCAGGCAAAACACCCTCTTTCCATGTTTTCTTATCTAATAATGAAGGGTCTGGGAATTTATGACATGAAGCACAATTTTTTTTAGCCAATGCCTCGCCTTCAGATTCCGAACCCGATTGGCAACTCGAGAAAAGCAAAATAAAAATTAAACTTAAATACAGATAACGCATGTATTAATTGACAGGTTGTTGGTTTGTAGCGAGGGAGTCTTGTCCCACTTTGCCGCTGCAAGTAAAATCGAACGTAAAATTATCAGGCTTTAGGAATGGCATTTTTCGGT
>CANKVC010000105.1 GCA_947486835.1 Cytophagaceae bacterium
AGCGTCTTTTCCACCCCGTCGATTTCCACCATCAGAGCTCCGGTTAACGCACCATATTGGGATTCTAAATTTTGCAATTCGGTGAACAGCGGTATGTTTTCTTCCCTAAAAATTTCAATGGATTTTTTGATGCTTCTCAACATAATCGAAAAGCCTTTCGTCTCTACTTGGTCTGATAATCCGGAATCAATCACTTTTTTATTCCAAGCATCATCAAACATAGAAGCATTGGGCATAATTTCATTGACAAATTGCTGATAGCTTTTTTGTAAATTTTCGTTTTGATTATCGCAAGACATTTTGATATATCGCCAAGCAAAATTTTCAGATAGATAGCTTTCAAGCTCAGAGCGGTTCTTGCAAAAATCCTCGAGAGAATGTAAATCAATAATTTCTTGTGCACTTACCTTTTCAAAATAGGGCAAAACACTTTCCCATGTGCTTAAAGAAAAGTCTTGAGGCAGTAAAGTTCGATGGATTATTTGCGGGTTGACCGTACGGTTTATCATGTATATTTTTGTTTTAATCTAAATTAATCACTACCCCTTCACTCATCGGATGAGCCACACAGGTTAAGATATATCCTTTTTTAATTTCATTATCGGTGAGTCCATCTTCTTCGTCCATGATTACTTGTCCGCTGGTGCATAATCCCATGCAGGCCGTACACATTCCTGCTTGGCATGAATAGGGAATGTCGATATCCGCTTCCAAGGCAGCCTCTAATATAGTTTCACTCGGCAAGACGGTTACAGTATGCGTTTTTCCTTCAAAAATCAAGGTAACTTCTTGGGATTTTAAGCTTCCATCTTCCTCTGCTTTTACTGTTTCCTCGCTCGCAGTAGATAAAAATAACTCTTTTAAAATATGCTTTTCCGGGACATCAAACATGGCCAAAGACTTTTCTACTTCGCTCATCATTCCAGCGGGTCCGCACAAATAATAAAAGGCTGCGGGTATGTCAATGCCAAACTCTTGTTTTAAATAAAAAACCACGGATGCTTGGTTGATGCGCCCCTTAAAACCAGGCCACGTGTGCGAAGGCTGGCTGATGACATGTATCATTTTGAACCGGGAACTATGTTGGGTTTCCAGCGATTCTAACGCTTTTTTGAAGATAATTTGTTGCTCATTTCTTGACCCATAAATCAAGTAGATGTTAGCTTTAGGCTCGGAATGCAACACGGTTTTGATCATGGAGAACAAGGGAGTAATCCCAGATCCAGCGGCTACAAAAACATAGGTTTTAGTTGAATCAGCCTGGGGTTCAATCAAGAAATTACCCATGGGCTCAATGACTTCTAGGCTATCTCCCACTTTCAAATGGTCACATAAATAGTTGGACACAAGTCCACCCTCAATCCTTTTGACTGTAATGGCGGGGGAGGTATCCGTTTTAGGAGATGAGGAAAGTGAATAACTTCTCCTGATTTTTTGACCGTCTATTTCCGGAATAAGCGTAAAAAACTGACCCGAAATATACGATATGGTATTATGTATCGGATGCCAAAAATGGATGGTTTTGGTGTCAACGGTTTCTTCAGTAATTTCCTTAATGGTCAAATGTAATCTCTGATTCATATTATTCTTTTTTTGTCGGTATGAGCCATTGGATAGTTCCCGGCAGAGACTCATTATGTAATCGGTCTAGTGCCGTGACCGCAAATCCATAACCTGATCGTATCCAATTTTTATCTAAAATTAATTGATTCATTTTACCTTTGAAAATGATATTTTCTGCATTCTCCAAAGGATCAATTTCACCTTTTTTGATTCTATAAACAACGTAATAAGCAGGAGGATCTTGATCTTCACTGGGCTCACCCGGTTTCCAGGCCAACAACCATTCCTCACCTTTTTTTAGTAAACTTACTTGGTGCGGAGGGGTAGGAGCTATACTATCTTTCCAAAGCATCGCCGGTATTAAAGCTACTGATGAATACTGATTTTGCCTTAAGGTATCCCGCCAACCTTTCACATTTCGGGTGATTAAATTTGAACTGAAATAGATGGATCCTTGCACGTTAGGTAAACTACGCGCGACCTTTAATTGTTTGCTTAATTCGTTAGGGGACCATACATCACTTAAGTGGTATACCGCATGACCAATATAAATAGGCCGGCCATAATTATGGGCACTCCACCATTTAGCTAGGGGCTCAAAGGCAGCGACTTTATGACTCGTTTCCCAGTATAATTGGGGCGCTAAATAATCGACTAAGCCATCTTTCATCCATTTTTCTGTATCTGCAAATAAGTCATCATAGGATTGCAAGCCTCGACGTGTGGGCGATCCATCTAAAACCGATTCACTTTGATGGCGCCATATTCCAAAAGGACTAATGCCAAATTTCACTTTGGGTTTGGTCGATTTGATGACCTCCGAAATATCTTTAATGAGGTTATTTGTATTTCTTCTTCGCCAATCTCCCAGGCTTTCCTCCGGCAATTTGTATTTTTCAAAAGCTTCTCGGTCATTAATTTCTTCCCCTTTCATCGGGTAAGGGTAGAAGTAATCATCAAAATGAATCCCATCTACATCATATTGTTCAATGATATTTTTGACCAAATTCACTAAGTAAAGTCGGACTTCCGGTAGTCCAAAATTAAGGATGAATTGTCCATGGTATTTGATGATCCAATCGGGATGTTTCCGGACTACATGATTGGCGTCAAGTAGAGAATTGGTCGATATACTGGCCCGATTTAAATTCAACCAGGCATGAAATTCAATTCCTCGTGCATGACTTTCCTCGATCATGAAGGCTAATGGATCATAATAAGGACTAGGTGGCTGGCCTTGTAAACCCGATAAAAAAGTAGACCAGGGTTCTGGACTTTTTGCATACAATGCATCTGCAGCAGTCCTGATTTGAACAAATACCGCATTGATTCCTGTTTTTTGGTGGGAATTTAAAAGGTCGACAAACTCATTTTTTTGCTTAATTCCATTGTAATTCCGGGCACTGGGCCAATCGATGTTGGAGACCGTAGCGACCCAAACTCCCCTTAATTCTCTTTTGGGCCCAGCAGGGAAAAGAGTAAAGTGAAATAAAATGATAAAAAGAAAGGTGTAGATTAGCCTCATTCAAGGCGCAATTTACCTAATATGACCGAAAATTTAGAATTTTAAATAGGATCGATGGAAAATAAATATCCCACACCCTTTAAGGTTTTGATATAATACTCGGGAATTTTCTCCCGTAATTTTCGAATATGTACATCTACTGTACGCTCTACGACATAGACATCGGTGCCCCAAACTTTCTCTAAAAGTTCATCTCGATTAAAAACTTTGTTGGGGTTTCTAGCTAAAAACGAAAGTAATTCAAATTCCTTTTTAGGTAAAACCAAAAGTCTACCTTGAAAGCTAGCTGAATATTGAGTTCTATTGATAATTAAGTCACCAATTTGTATGATTTCTTGAGAATTTTCTGCCGGACCCCCTTCTCTATTTAACATGGATTTAATCCGACTGACCAAGGCCCTTGGCTTAATGGGCTTAACCACATAATCAGCGCCACCTGCCTCAAAAGCAGCTATTTCAGTGTATTCTTCTCCTCTGGCCGTTAAAAATAAGATGATGGTTGACTTTAATTCAGGCATCAATTTCATCTGACGAGCCGTTTCAATTCCATCTAAAATAGGCATCATGACATCCAAAATGACTAAATTGGGCTTGAAAGTTTTCGCTATTTCTAATGCCTGCTGTCCATTGGCCGCTTTAGCTAAAACATAGTTTTCTTTTGCTAAATTGTATTCCAATAATTCTAGAATATCAGGATCATCGTCAACCAATAAGATTTTAGTATTTTGTTTTACTTGACTCATGGATAGAACTGACAGCTATTGATGAAATTATGACGCAAATATAGACAGCTATATGTTACCAAATTGTTAATTTTTATCGACATTTATATAATCAAATATACAATTTATGTTTAAAGATTCACCTTATTCTGTTCGCTTGGCCTCCGTTTTAATTTCCATTTACTTGGTAGTGCTGGGCCTGTACTATTTACAGGATTTGTTGATTCTAATTGCATTTGCACTCATACTTGCCATGGTCCTTCTTCCACTTTGTCGGGGCCTTGAGAACAAAGGATTTCCCAGATCGGTCGCAATCTCCGTTTGTCTCCTTTTTTCGGTGGCGATTATTGCGGGTTTGATTTCATTGCTAACCTTTCAGATAATTGAGTTTTCAAATGATTGGCCCATGTTTATTAAAAAGGCTGAAAAATGGATTTCTGGATTACAAACTTTTCTGTCAAGAAATTTAAATATTTCAAGGAAAAAGCAAATGCTTGAACTTAGTAATCAAACCATTGGATTATTGAAAAACTCGGGTAGTATTTTGACTGCTACCTTTTCAACGATCGTACATTCGCTTACGATTCTAATTTTGATTCCCATCTTCATGTTTTTCATGTTGTTTTATAGAAGTTTCTTTTTTACTTTTTTGGCGATGGTTTTCCCGACAACTGAAAAAGATACGTTGAGAGGTATCATGGGCAAAACAGGTTCAGTCGTTCAGGGATATTTAGTGGGATTGCTTTTTGTCATGTTTGCAGTCGCGGGCGCAAATAGTTTAGGTTTTTGGTGGATCGGTGTGGATTATCCTATTTTCTTTGGAATAACGACGGGCTTATTGCTTTTGATTCCGTATATCGGCATTTGGATAGGGGCAAGTTTGCCCATCTTACTATCTTTAGCTACGCTCAGCCCTTCGCATGCATTGGCCATTGTCGTATGGATAGCTGCGGTCCAATTTATAGAGGCCAATTTTATAACTCCATTGGTCATCGGTTCCAAAGTCAGCATTAATCCCCTCGTGGCGATGTTGGCTCTTTTGGGAGGCGAAATGCTTTGGGGAATACCTGGATTGATTTTAGCTTTGCCGTTTACAGCGATCATCAAAGTGATTTTTGATCATGTGCCCACCTTGCAGCCTTATGGTTTCATCTTGGGTGAAGCACCCAAGCGCGTTAAAGAGACAGAAGCTCCTTAAACCGGATGGATTGTCGGCGAGAAATTTCTATTTTTTCTCCTTTGCCAACGAGCGTAACCTGCAACCCTCCAGAAAACCAAGGTTCAATTTTTTCAATGTAATTTAAGTTGATGATGTGCTTCCGATTTGCCCTAAAAAATACCTTGGGATCCAGTCGGTCTTCCAGGGCATTTAATGATTTAAGGACTAAAGGTTTTTGATCGTCAAAAAATAAACGAACATAATTTCCCATCGACTCACAAAGGCGTACTCGGTCTAGTCGAACAAACCAACATTTTTCACCGTCTTTGACAAAAATTTGATCATTGGCACCTAAAAGGTGTTGGCTTCTATCTTGGCCCTGCGTGGCTGTTTTATGCTGGGTAGCATGGAATCTATTTTCTAATTTTTGAATGCTATCCGATAGCCGAGTTAATTCAATGGGCTTTAACACATAATCTAAGGCATTAACTTCAAATGCTTTTAGGGCAAACTCGTCAAAAGCCGTCGTGAAAATAATTTCAGGTAAAAATCCCTCCCATTCTTCAAGCCACTCAAATCCGGTTTTGCCTGGCATTTGAATATCTAAAAAAAGTACGTCAGGTTTTAATTCTTCTACGAGTGGTCCGGCTTCTTCTGTATTAGAAGCTTCTCCAATGACTTCGATGGTCGGAAAATTTTCCAGCAATCTTTTCAGTTCGTTTCGGGCTAGACGTTCATCGTCAACAATAATAGCTTTCATGGTTAGTGTATTTAATTTTCAAGATAGGGTAAATTCACTTCCGCAATTACATGATTTTTGTCCAAAGGTCTAAGATTAATATGAGCGGTTTCACCAAACAATATTTGCAACCTATTTTTTGAATTAATCAGTCCGACGCCTTGGTCTTTGGACAAAATTGGACTTTTGAAATGTCCAGGATTGATGACTTTTATAGACAACATCCCTTCCTTATTTTTAGCGTCAACCGTGATAATACCTCCCGTAATTTTTTTAGAAATACCATGTTTAATGGCATTCTCAATTAGCGTTTGTAAAAGCATAGGGGGGATTTGCGCTTTCAGGCAATTTTTATCTGCCGTTATTTCCCAAGCCAATCGGTCTTCATATCTGATTTTTTCTAAGGATAAATAATCCGTTACCGTGTCCAATTCTTCGGAAAGAGAAATAGTTTTTTTACGCTCAGTAAGCAAGGAGCTTCGAAGTAATTTAGACAATTGATTGATGCCTTTTTTTGCTTTTTGGGGATCCTCAGTAATGAGGGCTCTAACACTATTAAGTGCATTGAATACGAAATGAGGATTCATTTGCGCCCTTAAAACTTTGCTTTCTGTTTCTAAAATGGTTCTTTCTAATTGGTCATTTTCTCGTTCCATTTCTAATTTTTTATTGGAGTATTGAAAAAAGAAATAGATCAATTGCCAGATTGCAATGGGTTTGGCAAAATTTAAAAAAATCTGCAAAATGATGAAAGGGCTTAATTCAACAGCATAATTATCCGAAAGAAAAATATAATCCAATGGGATATTGAGTGCAACAAGGCAAGCAGCCATCAAAATAAGCGCAACTAAATTAACCTGAATTAAGGTAAATAAAGGAAGATCTTGCCATCTGTATTTATGCGAAATTTGCCTATATACATGTGTCAGAATGATGGCTAATGAGATATTGACAAATGATGAAAAAATCCATTCCCATTTCCATCCATATTGATTCGTATATAATAATGCTTCGTTTAATGCCCAAATGAACCATCCAGATAATTGAAATTTCCAATATAGCTTGCTTTGGTTCATGCGTATAGAACTTATATGGAATCTGGTAACGTTTGTAAATGATCCGCATGATTTGCTTTTAAGGAAATAAATTGTCCTTTTTCATAATCATATTGCAGGTGATATAAACATAAGTTTTGATGAGCAAAATGGTCCATATTTTGCAAAGGTTGGTTGAAAAGATGCGTTAATAAAACGCGCATTGCTCTTCCATGCATGGCAATTAAGATGGATTTTTCTTCCCTTCTAGATATAATTAGATCGACAACTGGCTTTTGTCTTTCTAATACGTCGATCGGACTTTCCCCTTCTTCAGACTGAATGTGTACGTCTCCCTTTCTCCATGTTCGGACTAAGTTTCTATAATAGGCATCGTCTTCATTTGAGGGGGTTCTGCCTTCGCGAATTCCCCAAGAAATTTCATTTAAACCTTCGTATTGTTCCCAAGGAAGTCCTTTGTCGATGAACCCTTTCACCGACTGATGTGTTCGGCGTAAAGCCGAAGTATAAATTTTGTCAAGCTCCAAGTGCTGATAATGTTCAAAAAATGCTTGTGCCTGCCGATTGCCTAATTCATTTAAATCCGCGTCAATCCCACTTCCTTGAACGACTCCCATTCGATTATAATCTGTTTCCCCATGACGAATCAGGTAAATGTCTTTTAATGCATGCATATAAATTGGGTCAAAAGGAGTTTAATTCGTTAAATTATTCCGAATTTTACGTGCAAAAATACGAATATTATGTTTAATACATCCATCTCATTAGACACGCTTAATTCATGGGGCCATGGAAACATGATCGATGTTTTAGGAATCGAGTTTATTGACGTGCAGCCAGATTTTATTAAGGCAAAAATGCCGGTGGACTCGCGAACAAAGCAGCCTTATGGTTTGTTACACGGGGGAGCGTCCGTTGTTTTAGCTGAGACTTTAGGAAGCATTGCGGCATCACTGGCCGTGGCTGACCCTACCTCACAGCGTGGTGTGGGTGTTGAAATAAATGCCAATCACATGAAATCGGTCAAAGAAGGATTTGTCATAGGTACATGCACCGCATTAAAAATAGGTAAAACATTGCATGTATATGATATCAAAATTCACGATGAATCGGGAAATTTGGTTTGTGTCAGCCGATTAACAGTAGCTATTTTGCCTTATTAAAATGCCTAAGAATACGAGTCTATATCGCCAAGATGCTGAATGGGATCACCTTTGGAAAGAATCTCAGCTGCATGA
>CANKVC010000106.1 GCA_947486835.1 Cytophagaceae bacterium
TAAGTCTAATAAACGAGGCATCTTCAATAGTCAGGTTGTTTACTTTTCCACCTCCATAAGCAGATGGAGTAACACCAGATGGGTATTTCCCATCTAGATTAGTAGGCGACCATCGATCTAAAAACTGTTCTCTAAACTTATTTCTTCGAAAATTGGCTGGATACATACTTTGAATAGCCTGTACATTGATATTCTCTACACCTTGTACAGCCTGAATAAAGAAATTAAGATTAAACCCTTTATAAGAAATATCATTTCCTAAACCTGCTGTAAAATCCGGAAATGGCTTTCCGAGAATAACTTGATCTGCGGGTGTAATTTGACCGTTACCATCTGTGTCTTGAAAAATAGGATATCCGGGTTTGGAGCTTTTTTGTGCAGAAGCGGCAACTTCTTCCTTGGTATTAAAAATACCAGTAATTTTATATCCATAATAAGAGAAAATAGCCTCGCCAGGCCTAATAATGGCTGAATTACCAACATTATCCAAAGCACCAGCAATAATTTGTTTAAGACCTCCTATATCTACGGCCTTATTTTTTATAGCCGCAATGTTAAAGCTAGTAGTCCATCGAAAATCTTTAGCATTTATATTGGTTGAATTTATTTGTAACTCAATACCCGAATTTTTAACTTCACCTACATTGGTTAAAATAGAAGTATAACCGGTGGAGCGAGGAATCGGGAGATTTAAAAGTAAATCATTGGTGTTTTTATTGAAGTAGTCAATAGATCCGCTGATTCTACCAAGTAATATTCCAAAATCTAGACCCACATTGGTTTGGGTAGTAGTTTCCCACTTTAAGTCGGGATTAGCAATTCGTGAAGGCTGAGTTGAAGAAAAAATGACATTGTCAAAAACAGCCTGACCACCATTGCTCAAAGTAGATAAAGATGAGTAGTTGCCTATTTCTTGGTTGCCTGTTTTACCCCAGCTTAGTCTGAATTTTAGATCTAAGGCATCAGGTATAAAATCTTCTTCACTCATTTTCCATGCAAAAGCGGCGGAAGGGAAATACCCATATTTATTGTTAGCACCAAATCGCGAAGAACCGTCGGCTCTAATTGAAGCGGTGAAAAGATACTTATTATTAAGGGTGTAATTTGCCCTACCTAAATATGACAAAAGTGTATTCTCTTGTTTATTACTAGCAACCGATGCCTTTAAGGGATCGCCTAAAGCAAGATTATCCCAGCCCAATGCATCCGTAGGAAAACTAGAAATAGCGGAGACCATAGATCGACGGCTGAATTGTTGATAGGTAATCCCACCCAATACAGAAAACCGATTCGACTCGTTAAAATCTTTATTGTAGTTCATGGTGTATTCGGCGAGATAATTTGTCAACTCCAAAGAAGCAATATTTGCCAAACCACCGAAATCAGTTCCTCTTAAGGTTAATCGGCTATTGTAGATGTCTCTTCTTACCGTTTGACGATCACTTCCAAGGTTAAGTTTGGCATCTAATCCTGGTAAGACCGAATAATTAAAGTTCACGTTTCCAAAAGTTCGGTTAGTTTGTCCTTTAGAATCTATACCAGCAATTAAACTTGCTGGATTCGGGGTAGTTAAATTGGACGAATGGTTAAAGCTTCCATCTGCCTTGTAAATTGCCTCTGTAGGATCGTACAAGACAGCTGCATATACAGGCCCTTGAGCTTCATTAGTTTCAGCATTGTCCAAAGCGAAATCATCAAACTGCACTGAAGTGTTAAGATTTACACCTATTTTAAATTTGTCATTTACTTGATTGCTCAGGTTAAGCCGCCCGCCAAATCTTTTCATACCCGTTTCCTTTACAACACCTTGCTGATCAAAGTAATTTAGCGATGTAAAAAAAGTTGTTTTCGCAGATCCACCAGAAAAACTTATGTTTTGATTATTAATGGGGGCACTTCGAAATACCTGCGGCTGCCAGTCCACGCCTTCACCTATTCTGGCAATATCAGCAGCTGAGAACACTTGTCTACCTAACTCTTCTTTACCGATTTCATTTATAACCTGTATATACTCTGCAGTGTTAAGGGTTTCGAGCCGTCTAGGTGCCTGTTGGTGTCCATAATATGCATCATATTTTATTTTGGTTTTACCTGCTCCTCCTGTTTTAGTGGTAATCAAAACTACGCCGTTTGCACCCCTTGCACCGTAAATAGCGGTAGCAGAGGCATCTTTTAAGATTTCTACAGAGGCAATGTCCGCAGGATTCAAAGAGCTTAATGGATTTCTACCAACTACAGTTGAACCCGTAGCGGCAGCGCCACCACCTTGAATTAAATTGCTATTATCTATCGGAAATCCATCGATTACATAGAGCGGCTCATTACCAGCAGTAATGGAATTGGCTCCACGAATTCGAATTGAAACACCTCCACCTGGCTCAGAGCTGGTTTGTGATACTTGTACACCCGCTGCACGCCCAGTTATCAACTGGTCAATGGAATTATTTACCCCCTTATTAAAATCTTTTTCCCTTAAAGAGGAAACTGAGCCAGTTATATCACTTTTCTTAACCGTTCCATAAGCAATAACAACAACTTCGTCAAGGGTCGAAAAGTCTTCCTTTAGCTGTACGTTGATTACCTTTTGATTTCCAATGGTCACTTCCTGTTTAATAAAGCCAACATATGAAAAAATTAGTGTAGTGGCAGATGCTGGTGCATTAATAGAATACTTGCCATTCACATCAACAGTTGATCCTGTTGAGCTTCCTTTTACAATTACATTGGCTCCAATGAGTGGTTCCCCATTTAAACTATTTGTCACCGAACCTGTGATTTGGGCATTTGCCGTACTACAAAAAAGTGTAATCCATACAAATGCCATCGATATTAGATAGGATTTAATTCTCATACTTGGTTGTGTTTTAGTTTAAAGCTTAAATTAATATAATTATTCCGAAAATTTATATGATTATTTGTATTGAAAAGTAATTTTAATTAAAAAGATCAAAATAGGCAACACTTTATTAATAAATATTTTAAATATTTGGATAATGTAAGATCGTTTCGTTGATAGTGGAATAATACAATGTCTATTTGATTTATTGGGGATACCCAATATTATTTATTTTAATTAAAAGACTTACTTGTTAGGGCTAGAAAAATCAAAAATTAAATGAAGAAAACTACTTTCATTTCGATTCTATTATTGTTTATAAGTTTAAGCCTTGTTGCACAAAATCTGCAAAAACGCAATGTGCTTTTCATCGCAACAGATGATTTAAATATGGCAATAGGTTGCTATGGAAATGATTTTGTAAAAACACCCAATATTGACAGATTAGCCAAAAGGGGTGTTAAATTCACAAATGCCCATTGTCAAATACCTTTTTGTAGTCCTTCGCGCTCATCTATATTAACGGGCTTACGTCCTGATTCAGTTAAAATCTTTGACCTTAATACCCATTTTCGTCAAACTGTTCCAAACGTTGTTACCCTCCCTCAGCATTTTAAAAATAATGGTTATCATTCAGCAAGAATCGGAAAAATTTTTCATTATAATAATCCCTCAGGTATTGGAACGAATGGCCTTGATGACTCCCTTTCATGGAACGAAAGGGTCAATCCAATAGGCCAGGGTAAATTGGAAGAAGACAAAATCATCAACCTAACCCCTAAAAAGAGCCTTGGCAGTGCCTTGGCTTATTGGCCAAGTACTGGCACTGATGAAGAACAAACCGATGGTAAAGTGGCAACTGAGGCCATTCGGATCATGAATGAGCGTAAAAATGAGCCATTTTTTTTAGCAGTTGGGTTTTTTAGTCCTCATGTACCATTCGTCGCACCTAAAAAATACTTTGATTTATACGATTCAAACAACATTGTATTGCCAACTGTAAATCCTGCTGACTCTGTAAAATATCCAAAACCTGCTTTTAACCAAACTCACACTTCTTACCTTTGGCAAGATAGGCCCGATTTGAAAAAAGAAATTATTCATGCCTATTATGCCAGCATAAGTTTTGTTGACGCACAAGTTGGACGCCTTTTAAATGAATTGGATAGATTGGGATTGTCAGAAAATACAGTTGTTGTTTTTTGGAGTGACCATGGCTATCAATTATCTGAACATGGTCAGTGGATGAAACAAAGCCTTTGGGAAGAAGCCACTAGATCACCCTTGATTGTAGTTGATTCCAAACTGCCTGCTCAGTATCAGGGCTGTTCAAGAACAGTAGAGTTGTTGGATATTTACCCAACCTTGACAGACTTATGTAATCTATCAAAGCCCGAACACTTGATGGAGGTAAGTCTTAAACCACTCATGATAAACCCTTTGCAAAAGTGGGATAGAGCAGCATATACTCAAATTTTACGGATACAAAACAATGTCATGGGCAGATCTGTACGTACTGAAAAATGGCGTTATACTGAATGGGGAGATGGTGAAAAAGGCATTGAATTATATGATTTGACCATCGACCCTAAAGAACAAAATAATTTGGCCGATAATGCTGATTTGAAGATGGTGCGAACCGATATGAAAAGTTTATTACTTAAAAAATAAGGGCTAAAAAGTACCCGCTTACTTGTAAATTGTCATCAAAAAGTGGACCGATAGAGGTTATTTCTTAGGGAGTGTTTCCAAACAATTATCAACTTAAATGTACTTCGTCAAACTAATTGGACTTTTCTATAAAGATTGTTTTGTGGTGGTTCGAAATTAGCATGAATTTCATTTTAAATAAAACAAATCCAATTTTAATCAAAGTTGCAAACAAACGAGCACAAGGAACTGATTTAAACCCACTTGAAACGAATTTAATAAGTCAAAGAATTTGGGATACAATAACCCTTAAATGTATTGATCCGATTAAAATTTGATTGTAGCCGCATCGACTCGGCCTTTGGGACCACCTGAATCCACCTCAAAAGGGTGGATTCTTTTATTTTACGGAAGTGGTAGCAAAACAGGTAGCACGAGAGGGGTTTTCAGGTGAAATGTGGGTTTGTTTAAAATTAAACGAAGTCTAAGAATAACAAATTAATTAACAATACTAATAATAAACAATTAACAAATTTTGAATTATATATACTATAAATCAATTAGTTAAGTAATAAAAATAAAATTACACATTTTACATTTACAAATAAAACAATTGCAAATATTCTATTTAATATTAAACAAAAACTCTGTTAATCATAAACTTAAACGTTGAACTAAGCAGCAAATAAGTGAACACAAGGAACTGATTTTAACTCACTCAAATCATATCGAGTATACAAAGAAATTGAAATAGATTTCACTTGTTGAGATCCTGATCCGATTAAAATTTGATTGTACCCGTATCGACTCGGCCTTTGGGACCACCAGAATCCACCTCAAAAGGGTGGATTCTTTTATTTTACAGGGTTGGTAGCAAAACAGGTAGCACGAGAGGGGTTTTCAGGTGAAATATAAATTGTTTAAATTTAAACGAAGTCTAGAAGAATCCTTTATCGGTCTAATTTTACTTAGGATATAAATCAATTCCTGGAGGCATTCTATCTTAAATATTTCATCCTAGAAATATTTCAACTATACCAACTATTTGAAAAGGGGCTCCATCATTTTACCGTTTAGTTCTTTCCATTTTGGAAAAAGCTCATTGAATTTGTCAGGATTTTTTTTGATCAAGTTATTATTTTCTCCAAGATCTTCTGCTAGGTTATATAGTTCCCATTCCGGTTGCTGGCCGTTAAATTTATGGCTGAAAATCTTCCAATTACCTTCCCGAAAGGCTGTCAATCCATTTTGACGCCAATATAAAGACTGATGCGGCTGGCCGGTTTTCTCACCTTTGATGTAGGGCAACAAATTCACTCCATCAATATCCTGTGGGAATTCCGCACCTGCGGCTACAGCGACTGTAGGCAAAATATCCAGTGATATTACAGGATTTTCATAAATTTTTCCAGAGGGAATATGGCCTTTCCATTGAATCATAAAAGGTATTCTGATCCCGCCTTCATACAAGTTTCCTTTTTCGCCGCGAAGAGGTAAATTACTGGATGTAAGTTCTCTCGTCGGACCGCCATTGTCGCTTATGAAAACAATTATCGTATTGTCCTCTAAGCCGGAATCTCTTAGTTTTTGAATGATTCGGCCAATACCACGATCCATGTTTATGAGCATGCCTGCAAATATTTTCCGTTGGATATCTTCAATACCTGAAAGCCCTGCCAGATCCTCATTTTTTGCCTGCATGGGGCTGTGAACTGAATTGAATGCAACTTCTAGAAAAAACGGTTGATCTTTCTTTCGGTCAATAAAACTAATTGCTTCATTGGCAAAGGCTTCGGTCAGGTAACTGCTTTCTTCAACAGGCTGACTACCTCGCAGAATTGGGTTATTCGCATCATAAGGAGGTTCATTATATCCCATCGAAGTATAATAGACCGTATTCCCATTCGTCCATCTGCCTTTAGACCCATCAGGAAGGGAAAGGCGCCTTAACATGGAAGTTACGCCTTTCCAAGTAGGATAGGCATAAGAGTGACCCTCGTGCAAGAAGCCTAAAAATTCATCAAATCCACGCCGCATCGGATGAAATTTTGCAGTGCCTCCAAGGTGCCATTTCCCTATCATTGCAGTTGTATAACCCGTGTTGTGTAAAATCTCAGCCATCGTTTTCTGATCGGTTGGCAGTCCATAACCAGGGTCATCATTTTTGGCCCCAATCGGATTGTTTTCATAACCAAACCTAGTTTGATATTTTCCTGTCAAGAGCCCAGCCCTAGACGGACTGCAGTTTGGAGCGCTAACGTAACCCGATGTAAACCGAATTCCATTTTTCGCGATGGCATCGATGTTCGGCGTTGGAATTTGTGGATTTCCCTGACACCCCAACTCTCCGTAACCCAGATCATCAACTATGATCAACAGGATATTTGGTCTTGGTGAAACGGGCTTTTCAGTAGATGCCTGAATGTAGTTTGGAACAACCGTAACCAATAATCCTAAAATTAAAATAAATGCTTTCATTTTTATACGTCTTTTATCATTTTTCCCACACCTGTTTTTCATTTTGCTGATTATTTTTAATCATATTTAGTTAGGGAAACCATTAAGATAAAAAAATAATTGATAATTACATTCCAATTAATTCTCAAATTCTGTTTTGACTCAAAACCATCAATTAAAATAGAAATTGGGATAGAATAAATCTGAAAAGGTGTTGATAAGATTAAAATTTGATTGTAGCCGTATCGACTCGGCCTTTGGGTACACCCAAATCCACCTCAAAAGGATGAATACTTTTATTTTACTGGATCGGTAGCAAAATCGGCTTTAAATAGTGTATCGAATTATATCATGTTTAACCTGAACTGTATATCGTTCATTTTTACTTTTAATGTAATCGGTAAGTCTTTCAATGGTAGGATAATCTCCTTCTCCAACAAAATCCCTTGCATCATCAATTAATAAAATATGATTCAAATTACTATTGTCAAAAATTGCATCTAATTCTTCCAAAATAGGGCATATTTTATCGCCTTTAGCAGTTATTCCAGCCGAATAATGACCATCTAACCAGAATATTGCAGGATCTTTTAAACCTTGAAGTATCTGGGGTAGAACTTTACCACTATCCCCTTGAAAAATTTGAACATTTTTATCACTTTTAAATCTTTCTTTAGCCTTTAAAAACAAATCCATACCCAGTTCTATTGATATAACTTTCTTGAAATTAGTTTTTTGGGCTTCAACCATATCGCCCAAATAAGTTCCTGTTTCTATTAAGGTAGAATAATTATACTTTTTTTGATAATTAAGTATAACCATCTGTTTAACAAGAGCAGGAATAGGCACTGAATATCCACTATTTCTCCAAACACGAATGATTTCCCTTCTTATAAGCCAATTTTTCAATGGCAATAAAACTATTTTAGGGATTATAGAAATTAAGACTTTTTTAATAGAATTTTTCATTTGTGCACATTGCCCTATAAATGGCTTTAATAATATTTAACAATTTAGTTTCTACCCTAGATAAGTT
>CANKVC010000107.1 GCA_947486835.1 Cytophagaceae bacterium
GTTACGGCCACCACTGTACGTATACCTACGATCGGTGGCCATTCGGAAGCGGTTAACATTGAATTTGAACATGATTTTGATTTGGCAGAAGTACGAAATATTTTGGAACATGAGGAAGGGGTAATCGTCCAAGATGATCCAAAGAATTTTTTATACCCAATGCCGATCACAGCGCACGGAAAAGATGAAGTTTTTGTGGGGAGAATTCGCAGGGATGAGAGTCAAAAAAACACATTGAACTTATGGATTGTAGCTGATAATTTACGTAAAGGAGCGGCGACCAATGCCATTCAAATAGCGGAATATTTAGCAAAAAATCAGTTGATTTAATTATAAGCATTCTCGTTTCAGGCTATGACAAGACTTAGTGTCAATATCAATAAAATTGCCACTTTGCGAAATTCGCGCGGAGGGGATAATCCAAATTTATTGGACGTGGCTAAAGATTGTGAGCGATATGGAGCTGATGGCATTACAGTCCATCCGAGGCCCGATGAGCGACATATTCGATATGCGGATGTCTATGCCTTAAAAAAAATAGTCACTACGGAATTTAATATTGAGGGAAATCCGCTTGAGGCATCATTTGTCGACCTTGTTTTGTCGGTAAAACCAGAACAAGTTACCTTAGTTCCTGATGCCTTGGGCCAACTCACTTCGAATCATGGTTGGAATACCATTGAGCATCAAGCTTTATTAATCAAAATAATTCGTCCTTTCCGGGAGGCGGGTATACGCGTATCTATTTTCGTAGATCCGGTTTTGGAAATGATAGAGGCGGCGGTGACCACAGGAGCGGACCGAGTGGAATTGTATACGGAACCTTATGCGACCAACTTTGAAAGTAATCCCGTGGATGCGGTGTCAAATTACCGAAAAGCAGCCTTTAGAGCACACCAATTAGGCCTAGGGGTCAATGCAGGGCATGATTTGAGTTTAGAAAATTTAGCGTATTTCAAAGCAAATGTCACGCCCTTAGATGAGGTGTCCATTGGCCATGCGTTGATTTGCGATGCTTTGTATTATGGATTAGAAAATACGATCCAGCTGTATAAGCGCCAATTAAAATAACAAGCTTTAAGCAAACAAAAAGAGACACCATTTAGGTATCTCTTTTATTTTTAACTAATCTGATAAAATAATGATTATTCTTTTTCGCCAGTCAATACTACTTGGCCTCCCGCTACTGAGATTTTTACTGAACTAATTTTTCCACCAGAACGAGAAAAAATGATATCTGCATCATATCCTTGAAGCGCTGTTGTAAATACGTCAGGAGTATTTGATGCTTTCAAAACTGCCCCTTCTGTTGGGTTTGCATCCGAAGAAATTAATAATTTTCCTTCTTTGACATTCACCATCATTTTTTTAACATACTCATTATCAGCCATCTTGAAAGTAGCTGCATATTCGTCAATAGAAGCAGCCGAACTTGCACCTTCTTTCTCTCCCAATAATGCATTGCCTTGAGCTTCGATTTTCAATCCTTTTACTTTACCTCCATCACGCGTAAAAGTTATCGTAGCGCTCATAGATTCAAGTAAAAACTCATCTGCCGTTTTTCCTTTTGCCAATTCAGAATCAGGTAAACCTTCTGCAGATATAATAACTTTGCCTTCTTTCACATTTACTTTTAAAACTTTCACATATGGATTTTCCTGCATTTTATATGAACCAGAAAATTCATCATTAGAGGCTACTTGAGCAAAAGTATTTATTGAAAATAAAACTATGGCTACTAAAACGGTTAAAAAACGTGGATTTTTCATTTTAATTTATTTTTAGGTTTTGACAAAACTAATTGTTTTTTAATTATTTCTAATACATTAATTAGCTAAAATTGAATTTAAAAATATCATATTTCTTTTATTTTTTGTTAACACATTTTGAATTTAAAATGTTTTACTTAATTTGGCACTCCCAAAAGGAATTAAAATCAATTCGCCCAAAATAAAATCGATAGGAGACGCAATATGGAATAAAACTCTACGTTAACAATAATTAGAATTTATGATTAAAATTCATGTTAGCGATGCAGCGTTAATTTCAGCGTACATCCAAGGGGAAGACAAAGCGTTTGAGACATTAGTCAAGCGTAGTAAATCAAAGGTATTTACCAGTATATACTTGATCGTAAAAGACCGTTATGTAGCGGAAGATTTACTTCAAGAAACTTATATTAAAGCGATCGATGTGATTAGATCGGGACGTTACAACGAAGAGGGAAAATTTTTACCTTGGGTTGCACGCATTGCTCACAATTTAGCCATTGATTATTTTCGTAAGGAAAAAAGATATCCTACGATTGTTTTAGAAGATGGTTCTAAGGTGTTTAACAGTTTTGATTTTGCGGAGGATTCAGCAGAGGATTTGCAAATGAAATCAGATCAAATCGCTCATGTTAGAGAGATGATCAAAAAACTACCTGAAGAGCAAAGAGAAGTTTTAGTTTTGAGGCATTATGAGGAATTAAGTTTCCAAGAAATTGCCGAACAAACAGGAGTTAGTATAAATACGGCCTTAGGGAGAATGAGGTATGCCTTGATCAACCTAAGAAAAATGATAGAAAAACAAGAGAGTGCCTATGACGCAAAACTTTACCCCAAATGACCTTGTTAAAATCTTATATGAGCCTAAAGCAGGGCTCGATCAGCTTTTAAATGCTGAAGAATGCTCGGAGTTAGCATCCTTTCAAAAGGTAAAAGATAAATTGGAAGAAGCTCTAATTGAGCCTTCTAATCGATCTGTAGACGCTATTTTAGCTTACGCTAAAACTAAGTCGGCCCTACATTCCTGAGCGGAAAAACAATCTTAAAATAATTCTTACCTTTGTTCAAAGCACATTTGATGCAAAAGAAAGAGCGATTTCAAGCATTTATTTCCCACTTTTCGACCCGTTTTCCTACGGCCGAAACGGAACTTCATTATTCAAATCCATTTGAACTTTTAGTGGCTGTGGTTTTGTCGGCTCAATGTACGGACAAGCGAATCAACCAAATTACCCCTACCCTATTTAAGCGATTTCCTGATGCGAAAGCGCTTTCAGAATCATCCGTAGATGAAATTTTTTCCTACATCAGATCGGTTTCTTATCCTAATAATAAGGCTAAACACTTATTGGGTTTAGGACAACGAATGGTCGATTCGTTCGAAGGCCAAGTTCCTGAGACGATGGAAGATTTACAAAGTTTGCCAGGTGTAGGCCGCAAAACAGCTAATGTAATTGCCTCCGTCATCTACAACCAGCCCACCATGGCTGTGGACACCCATGTATTTAGAGTTTCGCGCCGCTTAGGACTTGTTCCAAAAACAGCAAATACCCCCTTAAAAGTCGAGCTATCCATTATCAAACATTTACCAGACGACATCATTCCGGTAGCCCATCATTGGTTAATTTTACATGGAAGGTATGTATGCTTGGCCAGAACCCCCAAATGCCAAGTTTGTGAAATCAGTCATTTTTGTGCTCATTTTGAAAAAATAAAATGATCAAATTTATACAAGCACATGGCTTAGAATATGCAGGAATAATCACGGCTCTTTTGGGTGTTTTTTATTCCACTAAACAGCGTAAAATTGCCTGGATTTGGAATTTCATCGCATCCTTTATCTATGGAATTCTTTTTTATCAGGTAGGTCTATACTCCGACATGGAATTGCAGGGAGTGTTTATGTCGATGGCCATTTATGGATATGTGCAATGGAACCAACCATTTCAGTTGTTAGAAGTCAGTCAGTCGAGTGGGCCGAACCTTATAATCGGCATCGGGGGATCTGTTCTTTTTGGAGTAATCTCAGGCTACTTACATCATGACCTATCCAATGTTTCCTTCCCATATTTAGATGCGACATTAACAGGTTTTAGTATTTGGGGCACTTATTTGGCCGCTAAAATGAAAATTGAAAACTGGCTGGTATGGATTTTTGTGAATATTATTTACATCGGAATATATATTTACAAGGGAATGAATGGAACAGCCATACTTTACGTCATCTTCCTAATCTTTGCTTTTAGAGGATTTTATACTTGGAAAAAAAAATTGTCATAGATTTTATATCAATAATTACCTAAATCAATCATATAAAATTATCTTTGTAGAAATGTTAGCTAAAAATATTAAAGGTTTGATATTCAAGAGTTTTGAGTAAAATCTTTGATATTTACCATTCTTAATCATTCGATATTTATTATGGGAAACGAAGAAAAACAACGCTATTCGGCGGAGGAGTTAAAAGAATTTGAACAAATAATTTTAGAAAAATTAGAAGACTCAAGATCAGAATTAACTTATTTAAGAGAAACACTTTCAAAAAAGAACGACAGCGGAACGGATAAAACCTCCGGGAATTCAAAGGTCATGGAAGACGGTGCAGAAACTGCCGAAAAAGAAAACATGAACCAATTAGCCGTTCGATTACAAAAATTCATTGGAAGTCTTGAAAAAGCATTAATGAGAATTAAGAATGGAACATATGGCGTATGCGTAGAATCTGGAAAATTAATTTCGAAAGAGCGTTTACGTTTAGTGCCGCATACGCAACATTCCATTGAGGCAAAATTAAAACAACGATAAATGGGGATTTTTGATAATTCTAAACTTGTAGACTTGGTCACCAAATACATCAAAACCCAATTGGAGTTGGTGAAATTGGACATCCAAGAACGCTTAGAAGAATTATTATCCAGAATATTCAAATTTATATTAGCCTCATTTGCGGTTGGGATTACCCTTTTATTTTTACTACTGGGACTAGCAAATTTACTGAATGACTACTTTGAAAGTTCCTTTATTGGGTATTTGGGTATTTCAGGTTTAGCGCTAATTATTAGCCTCTTTATTATTTATTCCTTGAATAAAAAAACTCCAGATACTCCTTTGAATGATTTGGAGGAAGTTGACGAATTTACAAATGCCAACGAGAACGATCATGACTGATTTAGAGAATAAACGTAAAGCATTAGAAGTGCAAGCAAATGAAGTAAAATCAAATATTTCGTTAGAAATGGACGATTTGAAAAAAATTGCCAAGGAACGCGGTAATCAAATATTAATTGCCGGAGGAATTGTTGCTGGAAGTTATTTGATCTATTCCCTTTTCTCGGGAGGTAGCGAATCTAAAAAGGAAGGGAAAAACGAATCGTCGTTTTTAGGGTCAGCCATTAAATCCTATTTGTTAGCCGTCGCGCTATCAATGGCAAAAGATAAGTTAGTTGATTATCTCAAAAATCTCGAGGAAGAATCGGTATCAAAAGAACAATAAATCAAAATCTCAAACGTTTGCTTTTTTGTAGCGCTTTCAGCAAGCTTTACTAAATTTAAAAATTTAGTAAAGCTAAAATGCATCCTGACCCATCAAAAAAAGCAAAAATAAAAAGGACTAATTTTCCATCAAATAAGCCTTAATAAAATCATTGATTTCTCCATCTAAAACTGCATCTGTATTAGAAGTTTGATGGTTTGTCCGATGGTCCTTCACACGTCGGTCATCTAATACGTAAGATCTGATTTGAGAACCCCACTCTATTTTCTTTTTACCAGCCTCCACTTCAGCACGAGCAGCATTGCGCTTGTCAATTTCGATTTGGTATAGTTTTGACTTCAATAATCGAAGGGCCACTTCCTTATTCATCAACTGCGAACGTTCTTGTTGGCACGCGATGATAATACCCGAAGGTTTATGGGTTAAACGTACGGCTGTTTCGACTTTATTGACATTTTGGCCTCCAGCACCGCCAGAGCGAAAAGTATCCCAATCAATATCCGCAGGATTAATGTCAATTTCAATCGTATCATCTGCTAAAGGGCATACATACACAGAGGCAAATGAGGTATGCCGACGCGCATTTGAATCAAAAGGTGAGATACGAACGAGGCGATGAACCCCATTTTCAGATTTTAAATTTCCATAGGCAAATTCTCCGTCCACCTCGATAGTGACTGATTTTATACCCGCAACATCTCCATCATTTTGGTCAACCAAACGAATCTTAAAACCATTTTTTTCGGACCACATTTGATACATTCGTAACAACATGGATGCCCAATCTTGTGATTCTGTACCTCCTGCACCCGCGTTAATTTCGAGTACGGCACTCATGTTATCTCCCTCATCCGACATCATTTTACGAAATTCCAATGCCTCTAACTTGGCCTCTAATTTATCGCCTTCCGCATCTACCTCGGCTTCGGAGGCTTCTTGCATTTCGTAAAATTCCCAGATGGTTTCTAAATCGCCTTGCGCATTGGCTAATTGGTCAAAGCCGTCGGTCCAAAACTTCAGTCCCCGCATCTCCCTCATGGTGGTTTCAGCCTTTGTAGGATTATCCCAAAATGCCGGATCCAACGTGACCGTTTCTAATTCTGAAATTAAATATTTTTTGTGATCGTAGTCAAAGATACCTCCTTAAAGCCTCTATTCTGGCTTTCAGGTCATTGAACCTGTCCTTAGTCATGTGATTTTCTTCTTTATAAAGTGCAAATATACCCGATTTTGTGCTAAATTGCGGCCTCATTCATATAAATCATTAATAAAATGGCGCAATCTTACGATTTGATCGTGGTAGGCTCAGGCCCTGGAGGTTATGTAGCAGCTATCCGAGCTTCTCAATTAGGTTTAAAATGTGCGGTAATTGAAAAGGAATCCTTAGGGGGAATATGCCTAAACTGGGGATGTATACCGACTAAAGCACTTTTGAAATCTGCCCAAGTTTTTGAATATATCAAACATGCATCAGACTACGGAATAACCGTTAAAGGGGCTGAAGCTGATTTCTCAAAAGTAATTTCTCGTTCTCGCGGTGTCGCTGACAGCATGAGCAAAGGAGTTCAATTTTTGATGAAAAAAAATAAAATTGACGTCATAATGGGAACCGGGAAAGTAAAACCCGGTAAAAAAGTAGAGGTCATTGACGCAGAAGGCAAGTCGGTCATTTACGACGGAAAATACATCATGATAGCGACGGGTGCACGTGCTCGTGCATTGCCTAATATCCCCATTGACGGAGAAAAAGTAATCGAATATCGCAAAGCGATGAGTTTGGCAAAGCGTCCAGATTCGATGGTCATCATAGGCTCAGGAGCCATAGGCGTAGAATTTGCGTATGTATATGCTGCGATGGGCACTAAAGTGACTATTGTTGAGTTTCTTCCGAATGTTGTGCCCGTGGAAGACGAAGATGTTTCCAAAGAGCTGGCTAAGCAATACAAAAAAATGGGTATTGATATCTTGACCAATTCAAGTGTTGAAAAAGTAGATACCAAAGGAAAAGGTTGTAAAGTAAGTATTAAAACGCCCACTGGAAATCAAGAAATATCTTGTGATATTGTTTTATCCGCGGCAGGTGTCATTTCAAATCTTGAAAACATCGGCCTGGAGGAAGTAGGTATTATTGTGGATAAAGGTAAAATTCCCGTTAATGCATGGTACGAAACCAATATTCCAGGATATTATGCCATAGGTGATGTAACACCGGGACCTGCTTTGGCTCACGTTGCCTCAGCGGAGGGAATTATTTGTGTGGAGAAAATTGCGGGTCACAAGACAGAAGCTTTGGATTACAGTAACATTCCGGGTTGTACCTATTGTACCCCAGAAATCGCTTCCGTGGGAATGACGGAGAAAAAAGCGATAGAAGCCGGATATGAAATTAAAGTGGGGAAATTCCCTTTTGTAGCCTCTGGTAAAGCGACAGCTGCCGGCGCTCGAGAAGGATTTGTTAAAGTCATTTATGATGCCAAATATGGTGAATTACTTGGCGCCCACATGATTGGATACAATGTAACTGAATTAATTGCCGAAGCCGTGGTGGTCAGGAAATTAGAAAGTACTGCATATGAAATAATGAAATCCATTCATCCGCATCCTACGATGTCTGAGGCATTTAAAGGTGCCACAGAAGCGGCT
>CANKVC010000108.1 GCA_947486835.1 Cytophagaceae bacterium
TTCTCTTTTTTCATCTACTCCGATACCCAATGCGGTCAATAAATAGGGATCTTTTGCGCTAACCTTAAGGGCTATATGCAACAAACTTTCTTTGCTATCCTGATAGTTTAGGTCCCTGAGACCTATTGCTATTTCTCTCAATAAAGCGGAGGGTAAAGCATATTTTAAAAGCGTATGATTAATCTCTTGAAGATTTTTGCCAGACTTGCGTAACGCACGGTAAGCAGTTACCGCAATTTCAGAAGAGTTTTCGGCCTTATTTGCCGGATTTTTTATGTTTCTGATTAATATATTTTCTACTTTTTCTAGGCCATTTTTACCTAAACCAGCCATTAACCAAATAGCCCTGGCTTGTATGTAGGGATTTGGGTCTGATAACAAGGGCAAAAGGTCTGGGATTATTTTTTCCCCCATATTTTTTAATTTTTCGTAGGCCACAGCTCTCACATTGATGGCGGGTGATTTTAATATGCTAACGAGTCCTTGAGTACTCGTAAAATCTAAGATGGGCGCTTTTAGTTTTTTGCCTTTTGGGGTAATCCGATAAATTCTACCGTACCCTTTTTTGTCGTTCATCGCATGGCCACCTACGACCGCATCATACCAATCCGCCACATAAATGGCGCCATCGGTACCTGTGACCGCGTCACTAGGTCTAAACCATTTTCTTTTATCGGCTTCAAAATTGTCATTCCAAATGTAAAAATCATCAGAAACTGGAAATGAACTTAAAAAGTCAAATCGTTTCATGTTGAATCCCGCACCTTTTGGATTGGTCTTGTATCCAAAGACTAAATTTCTTCCGGCTTCGCAACTTAATAGCATGCCTCTATATTTTTCCCCTAAGGCATCTCCTTCATAAACGGTCACACCTGTGGGGGAACCGGCACCTGTTTTATCGCCCACTTTCAATACACCTGGGTCCTCTTGGTGCCAATGGGCCGTAAAAATATCTTGGTCTAATCTTCGATCCCCTTGCCAATATCGGGTTCCGTCTTTGGAGAAATATCCGGCATTACTTCCTTCCATGAGCCAAGAAGTTCGACAGGCAATGACTTGGTCATCGTTGTCATTTTGCCACATATTGCCATACGAATCCATGGCCACCTCATAACTGTTTCTAAAATTATGCGCCATTACTTTTAATTGGCTCGCGTCGGGAGCGATTTCTAAAGCCAAACCCCCAACCCATACTCGGCCATCATCGCTTTTTTGATTTCCCGTGTTGCCTTTCATATACGGCGTTCCACCCGAATATAGACTGCCCGAACGGAGGGTCCAACCCGTTTTATCTTGCACGATATGAGGACCTGCATTTCCTACATTAAATATAAATTTTCCATAGGGAGTGGCTAAAAATGAGTGCAAGGAATGGTCATGGTCAAATCCCCCAAATCCAGTTAAAAAGACTTCCTTTTTGTCGGGTTTATCGTCGTGATTTTCATCTGTATACACGATCACGTTGGGGGATGCACTAACAAAAATTTTATTGCCGATCACCGCAATGCCCAATGGGGCTTTTAAATCCATATCCTGTACAAAGACGGTGGACTTATCGGCTTTGCCATCTTGGTCAGTATCCTCCAAAATGACGATTCGATCTCCTTGGTTTTTGAAGTTGAACCGCGTATCTGGCTTGTTATTAAAATCACGATATTCAACGGCCTCAGTCACCCAAATACGTCCTTTGGCATCCACGTCCATGTTGGTCGGGTTGTACAACATCGGAGATTCCGCCCACAGCTCGACCTCCAAACCCTCCGGAACAAACAAGGTAGTTCCGTCATTGGTAAAAAACAGTGGAAATAAAAATAGGAGAATGGTGCTGATAATTTTCATAAATAACAATGGTTTACGTAATAATCAATAGTTTTTTAGGACACTAAATCTCGGACAAATCGATTGTTTTTTAAATAGCTTTCCAGCATCGTTTTCCCTGGAGGAACGGCGCCTTCAATTTGAATGGCCCCGGAATATCCGATCTCATCGATGCAATTTTTTACGCGTTGGAAGTCCACTTTTCCTTGCCCCAAAAGCGCGTCATTTTCTTTAAAATGGAATTCGCAGATTTGATTTTTTTTACCTAGCCATTTGATTTCTTCATAGATGTTGTAACCCATTTTTTCTGAATTAGCCACATCATAATAGACCTTTAAATGGGTCGATCCCACTGCGTCGATGATGCGCATGTGTTCCTCTGCACTTAACCAAGATTCGATGCCCAAAGTAACCCCTGCTTTTTCTGCCATGGGTATGATGTCCTTGAATTTTTGGATGACAGCATCTTGTCCCTTTGGGTCATTTTTCAAGTCCCCTTGATTAAAAAAGGCAATTAATACGGCTTTGATTTTGAATTCTTTGGCCACTTGAATGCTGTCGGCGACCCATTGGTCCGTCTGTGGGTCCGACTTAAATGGGTAGTTGTTCAGTTCGCCGATGCCCAATCCCGTAAAGCCAACGTTAAAGATTTTAGCTAACGATTTGTATGCTTCTTGGACATCTTTTCTGCGTAAATGCATGTTGTTCGCTTTTAGGCCAAGGCTTAATTGGACCCCATCCAACCCTATTTCTTTCGCCATTTCCATCGCCCCTAAATTGGACGTGTTGGAGATCGACCAATCACATGCACCGATGGAAAAACGTTTTCCGGTTACATTAGTTTGTGACTCGGCCAACAAGGCATTTTGATGTGACATGGCAGCAAAAATCCCAAATGCACTTTGTTGCAAAAACTGCTTTCTTTTCATAGGTTTTAAAGGTTTATTTCTGATTAGCTTTACTAAATTACTAACTTTCAAAGTTAGTAATTTAGTAAAGCTTAATTTGATTCCTATTTATTCATTTTATCTATTTCTTGATCAACCAATTTTTGTCCATTTGAATTGTATTTATACAGACCAGTTGAATAATCCGATTGATTGGTAGTGCCATTTAAATTTCTGTTTTTATTTTTTTGCTAGTAAAGTAGATAATTGTCAAAAGTAAAATACAAAGGAGCAATACAAAAGACGCAAAGATGAAAATATAATCCATCGAAATGTTTGAATCTCGAAGAATCCCCCCTGCATAAATTCCTATGCCTCCCACAATACAAGCAAATAAATTTAAAATGCCGTAGGCTGTTGCTCGATATTTCTCATCAATAATCGTACATAGAATAGGCATTAGATTGGCATCAGAAAATACCTTGGTAAAGGCATATATCATAAAACCTAAAATCGCTATTTCTATTAAATTTGTATTTACGGCCAATAAAATGCCTGGAATCGCAATCAATAAACCAATCGCTGGGATCAGAATTCTTGCACTTTTATTTGTTTTGTTCCACCGATCTGCAAGTAATCCTCCTACGACTACTCCAACCATCGAAAAGGGATATAAATATCCTGTAGCATATAAACCTGCGATTCCTTGAGATAAATTGAAATGTTCTTGGTAATACGTAGGCAACCAGCCCATGATGAGCCAACCTACAATCCCAAGTAAACACCAGAAACTAAGTAAAAGAGAAAAATTAAAGTTTGTCAATAATGTGCGTACTGCCTGAAAAAAATGAATCTTTTTTTCAACTAGGCGATTTGCTATTGCCTCTGATTGTACTGGCTTGTCTTTTAACACAAACACCAAAATTATGGCATAAAATACACCCACTATACCAAAAATAAAAAAGGCATAGTTCCATGAATGAAGTTCAGCTATCCAACCACCTACAAAGCCTAAACTTTGCCCAGCGATAATTCCTGTCATATGTATTCCTATGGCCAATGACCTAGTTTTGTTGCCATGATAATCTGTGATTAAGGCCAATGCTGCAGGCAAATAACAAGCTTCACTTATTCCCATACAGGCTCGAGTGAGTAATAACATGTCAAAATTCGTTACATAGGATGTCATCCAAGTGACCACTGACCAGATACATGTGCTAAAAATGATGACTCGACTTCTTTGAAATCGATCGGCTAAAAAACCTCCAATTGGACTAAAAATACCATACGAAAATAAAAACACACTTGATAGCATTCCGAATTGCGCATTACTCATCGGTATTTTTTCTATGATAGAGCTTCTCATCGTGCTCATCATCGTTCGATCGAGGTAATTAAGAAGTCCTACAAGGCATAAAAAATAAACAATGAGCCATTCTTTTGACCAAAATGTTGTCATGGAAGATAGCCGAATATCTTTTGCTGGGGTTCCTAAATCAAGTTTGTTTTTTATGGACATTAAGCTTGTTTTTCAAAATGGAATTCACGCGAGAATCATTTTTCAATTAAGTTGATGTATGACTTTTTTGAGATAAGATAACGGTATTTTGGCCAAATAAATCGACGCTTTTCCCTCATGCGAGGAATAATATGAAACCCATAAATAGTTGCCATACCTAACCATTCCGGCATAACTCGTGTCACCTCCTGAGGGCAATCGGATAATTTCCTTAAAATCTTCTGAACCCTTCTTGACATAAATTCTTGTTGACAAATTAGTTCCCTCGTGAATTCTTGTTGCAGCAATGATATTCGTTTGATTTTTGTCAAAAATAAAATTAGGACCACCAAGACGCATAGGCATTTTTTGAAAGGTCCAATCTACATAGGGATATGTACTTTTTGCCATGACACCTACTTTATCATCCAATTCTCTTCGAATCATGGTGTGCATCGTATTTTGTTTATCGATGCGAATAGTTGCCTCATTTGGGAATCCTGAAAGTTCGAGTTTAGAAACTTTGGTGTACTTTTTGCCATCCAGTGTTTTAACGAGAAAAAGAGATGTGGGACCTTTTCTTTCGTCTGGTCCGACTTGATAATCTATGCCATATCCGATGCCTTTGTGCCAGGTAACTCGCCAGATCCAATCACCCCAGGAAACGATAGTTGGGTCGATTTCAACGGATTCAGGGTCAGAAAATGTGGTACCTGTCGAATTCGAAAAAGACACATGAGGAATTCTCCCTTTTAATATTTTATCAACATAAATACTTCCTCCAATGATGACCATGATTCGTCCTTGGGGCGTAATTGATAATTTTGCATCCCGTAAATCAAAGCCTTTTTTTTCCAATAATGCTAGTTCATTCCAGATTTGACCATCTTTCGACTGAAGGATGCGGATTTTCCCATCGCTACCTCCTACATGACCTGATCCTTCCCTGAAAACACAATAAAAATTACCTTTAAATCGAATCAGATCTGTAAAAGCATTATGTTCTCCCTTATCCCAAATTTTTGTGATTTGTACATTTTCAGCCTTTTGCCCTAGCAGGTGAAAGGCACATGTCATAAAAAAGTAAATGGAGATAAGTTGGCGTAGTTTCATAACAGATCATTTTTTATTTTAAAAACAGATGTTTTAATAGGTTCATTTATTTTGTTGGGCATTCATTTGCAACCATGTATAAGCTGCTGCTGCTTTAATATCTAACTTATCGGCATCATCTTGGTTTAGAGACACTTTTGAATCTGCAGGATAGCGGCTTGGGCCAGTGGATGATAATACTCGTTCGATAATCATTCGATCTTGCGCTAAATAATTAGTTGCTAGTGCCTTGCATAATTCTATCCTTTCTAATTTTTTTTGTGAATACTCAAAGCGAAGGAGCCGGTTTCTTACATCTTGGAATGTGTCATCAGCATGATGCTTGGTTCGGTTATAATGAATATAGGCTGCACCAATCAGGTAAACGTAGGTTTCAGAATTCGATTCCTCGTTCAAAGCCAAGTTGGCTAAAGTCTCCCAAGTATCTTTGTTCATATCGGGCACTAAAAAACCCAGTGCATAGGCGGCTAAAGAACGATTTTTCACTTTTACATTGCTTATTTCCTTAAGTAGTGCGCTATAATTTGGACGCTCACCGGCTTGTATGGGCAGGCAATATCCCCAATGACTAAATGAAAAAATCATACCCTCAGAAACTAGATCCTTACGTACTATTTTGGGGCTCAAATTTTTAAAGGAAACGCCAAGTTTGGCTAAAGATTCAGCTGCATGAATTCGATCGGGCCCTGAGGTATTTAAATAAGCGTTTTTAATTTTATTGATCCAAAAGTTACGTTCATTCCTTTCTTTGGAGGCGAGGGATTGGGCACGCCAAAACCCAATTCGTTTCTCTGGTGTTTCTTCAAAGGGTTTAAGTTGTGTCAGGGCTAATGCTTTCGCCTCTTTTTTATATCCTAATTTTGCTAGGTATTCAATTGCATGCACTGAGATCCAAAAGTTAGAACTTTGGGCCACCTCGATTAAATCTTGGATTTTATCTGATTCTGTGGGCAATTGAACAGGATGATCCCTCAGCGTGGGTAAAAAGATAAAGGAAATAAACAAGCTCAAGAGGTTCATTTTATTCCATCTAGCGAAATGATTGAATCAAAAAATCCGACTTCTTCTAACTGCATTCTCAACCGCTTTATTTCTTCAATGGTTAAATTACGTAGAGGACTTCGACAAAGACCAAAGTCCAAACCTGTCATATTCATAATCGCTTTTCCACCTACGATGGCATTTACATGATTCAACATGATTTCTACCACTTGAATCGATTTCATTTGAAGGCTACGAGCTAAGGCATAATTTTGATCGGAATAAGCATTCAAAATTGAATGATAAACACCAGGCATAAAATTAAATGTAGTTCCAATGGCCCCTTCAATGCCTAAGACAAGTCCATTGATCAAAATCTCGTCATGTCCATGCAAGACATCAAATCTTCCATTTTCTAAAGCCATGCATTGATGCATATCCATGTAGTCGGTATGGGTGAATTTAACACCGGCTAAGTTGGGGATGATACCCGAGGCTTTTTTGAATAATTGGTTTACCTTGATATGACAGCCTGTGATAGCCGGCAAATGATAATAGTAAAAAGGGGTATTTGGTGTGGATGAGGCTACTTGTTGGCAAAAATCAACCATCACATCCAAGTCTGAAGATGGAAAAAAATTAGGTGCCATACAAGCCACTGCATATACGCCATTTTTTTCACCATGAGCGGCTAAATCTTTTGCTATTTCAACACTAGAGCTACCTACATGAACGATGATTTTGAAATTCTCATCGCTAAATTCCATCCATTTTTCAATGATGGATTTTCGTTCTTCAATCGTTAATAACATTCCTTCCCCCGTGGAGCCGTTGACAAAAACACCAGCTAATCCTTGATTCTTTAATCGATTGGCATAAGCTGGTATCAGGTCCAAATGAATTTTTCCATCTGGAGTAAAAGGAGTAAAAACAGCTGCAATTAATCCTTTGATTTTTGGATATCGAAACATGTTAATGGATAAATTAAATTTTTTCTAATTTAAACATATTTTATTAAAATTAAGCTTGCCTATTTAAGTTGATGCGATGATCTGAAAATAGACATTCAAATGAAATAGCAGGAATTAGATAGTAATTCTTGGACTTTAGTCCTTTTGTCTAGTACCTTGTAGGGCCTCATTCTAATTTCTATTAATAGCCGAAAAACAAGTTTTCAAACCCATTAACTATCCAAAATCTCTTTCCCAAGCGTATCATAATTTTGAATGAATCAAGTGATTTTAAATGAAAAAATCGAATAAAAAAGAATTGTCAAATATGCCAACAAACCTTTGTCAATAAATTATTCCTTACATTTATTCACGCTTCTTTCATTACATGTCAAAATTTGCCATTTTTTTTCTCATATTCATTTCTTGTGCCCAAGATGAAATAAGTCCGGCGGCAGATTATGTTCCGCAAGCTTCCAAAGGCTATGCCATTCCACATACGTATTATACGTTGTCCTATTCACCCGCCGACCGACAAGCTGAATATGCCTTTTATTATTTGTCTATTGCGTCGATCA
>CANKVC010000109.1 GCA_947486835.1 Cytophagaceae bacterium
AAGCAACTCGGGAAGACTCCCTCAGCGCATAATCCATTTGAGATTCTATTTTTGTGATCAGGCTGGCTTGTTGGGCCGCGCCGGAAAAACATAAAAGAGTTAAAATAGCAATGTATTTTTTCATGTTCTATAGATTATAATTTCAGTTTTTGTATTGACCATCATGAATTGTAGAATCGCAAAAAGGTTTTTTGCTGTTTTCATAGGTTTGGAGAATACAATGATAAAGCGTGTAAATTAAAAATAACTCCCCAATTAATAGGGAGTTATTTTTAAAAATACTGAAAAAAAAATTATTATTTGATGGAAGGGTTATTGACTAATTCCACATCAGGAAGGAATAATGTAAATCGAGCAATACTACCTCCTGTAGGAGTTTTTCCAGCTGCTTTCGCTACTGCATCTGCACGTCCTGTTCTAACCATATCCCACCATCTTTTACACTCATAGATGAATTCATATCCTCTTTCTTGGAAAATCAAATCGTCGAAAGCTGTTTTGGATAATCCTGCAGGAAAGTCAGCTAATGTGCTCGACTTAGCTAAGTCTACCCCATATCCTCTTCTACGAACTTGGTTTACCGCGTCATAAGCAGCTTGTGTTGGACCATTTAATTGGTTTTCACATTCAGCAAAAATCAAATAAGCCTCAGCAAAACGATATAAATAATAATCATTTCCAGCAGCTGTTTCTTCAGGTGCAGCACCATCTCTGAATTTACCAAACATGAAGGAAGCTTGAGGAATTAAATTGGCTCTTACTTTTACACCTTTGATGGTAATGGTATCGATTAAATTCCAAGTTCTACGTAGATCTTTTCTGTCCCAATCCTTAATTAAAGGAGAGTTGCGGCACATTAATGCGGAGATTCCACGAGCGGCAAGACCAGCATCTAATGCTCTACCTTCGAAAGCATAGGTTGGCAAGAATGAGCCTAATGCTTTTTGCTGAGAAAATTTGATCGCAAAAATTTCTTCAGAGTTCGTTGGCGTAGATGGCGAATATAAAGTCTCTAACGATTTAACTAGATCATAACCATACGTTGCTTTGTTATCGATTACCTCCTTAGCTTTCAAACGAGCATTGGTATAATCTTTTTTCCATAAATATATGTCTGCAAGCATCATTTTGGCACTTCCTTTCGTCGCTCTTCCTGTGTTAGCTTCAGGAACTTTGTTAGGCAAATTTGCTTCACAAAAGATTAAGTCTTTTGTGATTTGATCGATGATAATGCTAGAGCTTGTTAAAGGCAATGCCGTTCCATCAGAATTTTCGATCGGAGACAAACGTAATGGAACGTTGCCATGCATACGGGTCAACCACCAATAGCACAATGAACGCACAAAATATGCCTCTGCTTTATAAGGTGCTTTGATGTTTTCTGCAAGTGACTTATCATCTTCAATCGCTTTGATGATCAAATTTGATTTTCCGATGGCTTCATAAAAAGTTGTCCATCTAGCTGCATTATCATTTCTTTGAGGCTCAAAATTATAGTTCATATAATTTGTTCCACCCCCAGCAGGCAATTGGCAATACTCAGCTAAACCTTCAATATCTCTTGTTAAAGTAGATTCCCAGAGTCGACCACGAGAACGTGAAAGTGGTTCGTAAGCTCCGATGACAAACGCATCCAAAAGCGGCTTGCTTAACGTTGAAATTTGATAACGAGCGGGAGGAATTTCTTCTAAAAATTTCTCGCAGCTTGAAAGTGACCCCATCATGAGGATCATTAAAATGGGAATTATTTGTATGTTTTTTATCTTTTTCATAACCTGAATAATTTAAAATTTTAAAGAATTAAAAGTTGACGGTTAAACCTAATGTAACCGTTTTAGAACCTGGATATGCACCATTGTCAACCCCTTGTTGGAGTGAGTTTCCACTAAATGCATTCACCTCAGGATCATATCCTTTGTAATCGGTTATGGTAATTATATTATTACCTGATAAATAAATATTGGCAGATTTGATAAACTTAGTATCTCCCAAAGGCAAAGCGTAATCGATACGGATATTACGTAAACGAATATAAGATCCATCTTCAATAAACAAATCAGATCTTCTGTGAATACTAGAGGCTCTTGGCTTTGGATAGTAAGTGTAAATTTCTGCTGAACGATTGTAAATTGGCGAAGGAGTAGCCGCTGTAAATAACATTTGATTATCAATACTATTGCCCTGAACACTCGACCAAGTCATCATAAAGTTAAAGCGCTTATATTTTAAGCTCGTATTTAAACCTATGATGGTCGATGGATAAGGATTTCCAATGTACTGGTTGTCACGTCCATCTATGATTCCATCTGCATTCACATCCATAAAGGCCATTTCTCCATCTGCTGCGTAGCCATTGAATTTAGGTCCGTAAAAAGATGATAATGGATCACCAGGAGTAATTCTAGAGTTTCCTGAGCTAAATGGCAAATTATTTTTAGTAGCAACTACCTTGTTCTTGTTGATGGAAAGGTTGGCGTCGATAGACCAACGAAGATCCTTGGTCGCAATTAGATCTGTACCAATTTCCAATTCAAATCCTTTATTTTCTACTTCACCCACGTTGTCAATAATCGTGTTATATCCAGACGAAGGAGGTAGTTGGACCGTCGCTAATAAAGAAGTCGTGTTCTTTACATAATAATCTAACGTAACGCGGTATTTATCATTTAAGAATCCAAAATCCAAACCAGCATTTGTCTGAGTTGTTGTTTCCCAAGTCAAATTATCGTTTGGCAATGTAGGAGATAATCCTACCGCTAAACCAGATCCAGCTCCCTGTGCCGTATTAATTACGTTTCCAATCAATAATGATTGATAGGGTTGAATCGCAGGGTTTCCAGATTGTCCCCAAGTAGCACGCACTTTAAGGTTTGAAATAGCCGTTACATTTTTCATGAAGGGCTCTTCAGATGCTTTCCAAGCTAGACCCAATGAAGGGAAAATACCATATTTCTTATTCTTGCTAAATACAGAAGCACCATCCCGACGAATACTAGCCGTAAATAAATAGCGATCTTTGAAGTTTAAACGCACCCTTGAAAAACCTGAAACCAAACGGTTTGTGATAATGTCAGTAACCGGTTTTGAAACAGATCCTGCAGCCGCAAAGCTATAATTTTTCAAATCATCTGAAATGTATTTTGATCCTAACAAATTGATGATGTCTTGTTGGGCCGATTGGATAGAACCCCCAACAATACCTTCAAACTCCAAATCACCAAACTTCTTTTTGTATTCCAAATAATCTTCAGCCACTACATTCAATGAACTTGTTGTGGTTAGTTGGCCTATACCCACCCCAGAACTTAATTGGGCTAACACAATTGGGAAATATAAATCCGCTCGAGCAGAAAAATAATCACCTCCTATACGGGTGGTATTGACTAATCCCTCGGCTAATTTAACATTGAAATCCATGCCTCCTTGAAAACGAACCACTGTATTGCGATCTAATGATTCCTTCGTAAATGCTAATGGATTTTCAACATCGATTCCACTGAAAGAAAAAGGCCTAGGATTTCCATAGGTACCATCTGGATTATAAACAGGTACGGTAGGTGATGCTAAAACCATGGCACCTACTCCATTTTTACCAGTATAACGGGTTGGTGAGTTATCTGACGCAGAGAAACCATTAGAAACAGTTCTCGAAGCAGTCATATAAGTTCTTAAGCTAATTCTTGAATTCAACTGAGAAGTTAAATTGAAACGCATAGATCCTCTATTGAAGTCAGATCCTTTGATAATTCCTGGCTGATCTAAATAGTTTCCTGAAACATAGTACTGTGTTTTATCATTACCTCCAGAAAAACTTAAGGTATGATTTTGCTGCAATGCAGCGCGCAACACTTGGTCTTGCCAATCTGTTTCTGAATTCTTCGCATTCGTTACTTCAGCAGGAAGTGCAAGATTTGAATTTGTATAATATTGCTTGATAAAATCAAGCATTTGAACTCCATTCATCAAGTTCAATTTTCTTTGAATGATTTGATTGGTGTAAGTGGATTCGTAAGTAACACGACTCACGCCTGCTTTACCACTTTTAGTCGTGATTTGAACTACACCATTCGCTCCCCTTGAACCATAAATGGCTGTGGCAGATGCATCTTTTAATACTTCAATACTTTCGATATCACTCGCATTAAACGAAGACATTCCGTTCATCGCACGGTTGTCATTGTTGTACTGCGGAACTCCGTCAATCACAAAAAGTGGCTCATTACCCCCCGCGATCGAAGTTACTCCACGTACACGAATGGAAATACCTGCACCGGGTTGACCAGAACTTTGTTGTACCTGAACCCCTGTCATTCTTCCCTGCATCGCAGATTCTACACTGACAACCGGCATTTCTTGAATCGTTGCTGATTTAATGGAAGCAGATGAACCTAAGAAGTCCTTCTTTTTTTGATTTCCGTAACCCGTAACGACAATTTCTTCCAAGGATTTAGCGTCTACGGCTAATTGGATATTTAGAACAGATTGATTGGCAATTTTAACTTCTTGAGACTTATAGCCTACAAAAGAGAAAACTAAAACGTCTCCAGGATTTACGTCAATCGAATATTTTCCATTCACATCTGAATTCGCTCCAGAGGATGTGCCTTTTTTGGCAATCGTAACTCCGGGCATTCCAGCACCGTTTTCATCGGTTACAGTTCCGGTTAGTTTGGAAGCTGCCACTGCATTGAGGTTCGTCGAACCAAGCGTGCAAAACAATGGCATTGCAAAGGCCATCGTGAATAGGATGCTCCATCGAGCTACCCTGTGTTTCATGGGGTAAGTTTTTTTCATCAAAAGTATTTTTAGGATTTAACTAATATTGGATATTTATTAATTGATTTAATTAATAAATATCCTTAAATAATGATACTGATTTATAGGACAAAACCCAAAAGAATTGACCAATATTTTGGCCGTAAACGTTTACGGCGACCTCAAATAAATTAGTTTCAGGTAATTTAATTCTTTAATTACCAAAATAAATTCATTTTATGAAACGTGGATTTATTTTAATTGAAAATAAAAAATTGAATTATTCCAATAAAAAAAGGTGTTGCGTGTAAAACGCAACACCTTTTATGTATAATCTTTTTAAAATTTATTGAATCGTAAACTGATAATTTCCTTGTAATCCTTTTTCTTTTGAAGTGAATACAATTCTTTGGACAGGTCTATTCGCCCACTTCGTTTTAAAACTCTTATACTCAGGTCCATCGGTGGATGGAAGATCTACCGCCATCGTCCACTTTTTAGCGTCATACGTCAGTACATGTTTATCTCCCGTACTCGTCGTCAAATTTAATTTCCCGGGTACAGAAGAATCAATCGTACACAAAGTCATGAAGGCTTGTTGGACCCCTTGCTTATTTTCAGAAAGCTCAAACTGATCTTTGATTTCTACTTGGCCTTTCACTTTATTCAATTGCAAAGTTCTTTTCCACGTTTTAATTCCTGCTTCCGCTGGATAGGCTTTCGCTAAATCCAAAGACATTCCCGCCGCTTTTTCATTCATGAAATTACTCACTGCGCTAGCTTCAAACTCCCGACCTGCTTTTTGGCCTACTCCATTAATGAAAGGTAAATTGTGGTACTCAGATTGAGTAAACCATAATGAATAACGCTGTGCAGAAAAAGTCCTAGCCGTGTAGTTTCCTCGGCCTGCGTCGATAATAATAGGTTCGCCTTTTGCATAATAGACAAAATCGCCCACATCATTATGGTTATGCGACTCAGCATTATGTCCACCATGTGCTGCAAAAAACAAGTCTTTATGTCGTGCGGTCACTACTTGGATGTCATTAAACCAATAGTCGCCAAGCTCCGGATGAGCTATTTTTTCCTTCGGCATGGAACTAAAAGCCATTAAGTTCCAAAGATGTCTGTGTTTTTGATATCCTGTCATACTGATAGCAGGATCAAAATTTTGTGTGGCCCACTGACCAAATGCCATCAAAGGAGCATCATTTAGCGCTTTACCGAAACGATACAGCATAATGCCATCCGGTTTCAAGGTAGGATCTGCGTCAGCAAAATTCACAAAGTAATCATTTGAAATATGCATTTTGTATACATAAGAGGCCATTTTTTGAATGAACGGCTCTTTGTAAATTTCGCATTTTTCATTGGTCGCCGAAGACAATACTTGGAGTGCATCAAATGCACTTGCTCCCGCGGCAAACCAATATGATGGACCTTCATCGCAACCCGCATCATCTCCTAATCCATTAAAGTATAGATCTAAGTAGTTCATGTGGGCGTACACATGTGAAAGCCGAGTGGCTTCATTTTTTTCTAATAGTAAATTGGCCAACATCACATTGGAGATGATCCAAGGATTCCAGTTGTTTACGGCGCGTGTTTTACTTAACCAGCCATACCGATCTTGGTCTAAAATGGGTGTTAGGATTTTTTTATTGACCTCGAAGTAGATTCTTTTGCGTAATAGTTTAGAAATTTTATCCAATTTGTCACCCACAAAATAGTCGGTCAGCGCTAGGCCCACGGCAGTTTCTGCCCCAAATAAATCGACCGTTGGGTCCTCCGCATCCGGCATTCCACTTCTCGCTTTTTGGACCGACAAGTGTGCAGGAACTCCCCAATAGGTCTCTTCACAAATGGACCAGACGTAATTCATGATTTTTTCAGTAAATCGGCCTTTGTCTTCTAGTGTCTCCGCGATGACAAGTTCCATTAGACTATTTCGTTTCCCGAAAGATATTTTACCATGCTCTTCTCGATCACCCGATCGTACATATTCCATTAGAAGTGTTGCATCAATCACCGGAACTGGCTTATTTAAAACCGATTCAGCTTTTTTAATGATTTGCTTTTGCTCATCCTCTGGGATGATATTCACCCATTCGGCACGTGTTTTCGGATATGGCTTATAGTCCTTTTGTGAAATGAGCGCCTTTTGCACCATTTCTTTACTGAAGGCTTTCGCTAAAAAATTACGAGGAGTTACTTGTGCTTCTGCCAAAACAGAAATCAAAATTAGGCTTACATAGAGCAAGTGTTTTTTCATAAATTGGAGGTTTAGTTTTAGCCTTTTGGGCTTAGTTTGATTTGCAATTTAACATTTCCTATTTGATTGGCAATCCTGACCATTAGTCTTTGCGTTCCCGTATTTAATTTTTCGGGTGCTGATTTTCTAGCCGATTCAATCGTGAATTTAGCTCCCGCGGGACTGATGATTTCAGCTTCCAACGTTTTGGTTGTGATCGTAGCATTTCTTAGAATGGCTTTTCCACTCGGTAAAATCTCAATCGACTGATCCGTTGTCATTCCCCAAGCGACTTCTGTTGCCGACTTGATTACAAAATCATCTTCGATGACTACGTCTTTTCGGTTGTTCACTAGACTTATTTTCCGGGTAGATTTACTCGAATAATCACGATAGGCTTGGCTTAAATCTAAGATTGCATTAGGTTCAGACACATTTAATGAGGTACTAGAAAAGGTAGCTTTTGCCAATTCGTATTGGTTTTTGTTTCCTAAAATAGGTACGTTGTGGCTTAGTGAACCAAGTCTATAATAGGACCATCTTTTGCCGCCGACGCCCATAGTCCAATATCCATCTAGGTTATAGTCGTCGGAGCCTAGGTCTTTGGCCCAACGAACTCCCCCCGCATCTAATTCGAAACTTCCTAGATCTAAATGTGAATGGGGGGAACTATTGGTACCTGATTTAACGCCAACCCAAGTGGCAAATTTATCCGTCCAAGAACTTCGCATGATGACCAAATCATTTAATTCT
>CANKVC010000110.1 GCA_947486835.1 Cytophagaceae bacterium
CCCGATTGTATTGCCTCGAAATTTTGCTGTAATCTTAGGTGAAAAACACCAGCAAAAAATAAGCAAATTAGGTATTGGACTAACCGATTTGTTTTTAGAAGATTTTGAATTACGTAGAAAATTTGTGGCAAGTCAAAGTGCACATGTATTGGACTGTCAATCTGAATTAAACTTGTTAAGTCCGATTTTTAACGAATTAGCGAACCGAGTGAAATCAATAGATTCGACTTTAGAGGCTAGCGCAAAAGCTGAGTTTAAGCGCGTAGAAAACGGCCTTGAGCGGCTGGGGAAGAAGTTGAAAAGAGCAGAAGAAAGAAATCATGAAACCTCGATTCGCCAATTAAGCCAATTAAAAACTGCGCTATTTCCGGAAGGTGAATGGCAGGAAAGGCATGAGAATTTTTTAAATTATTACATGGGGCATCCGGCTTTCATTCAACAATTACTAGACACATTTGATCCACTTCTTTTTGAGATGTATGCGATCAATTTGGATTAAATATGCCAGAAAAATTAGATGTCATTTCGTTTTTGGCTGCGGCCAAGCAATATCCGCTCATCGATGTTCGGTCTCCGGCTGAATTTGAACGGGCGCATATTCCAGGAGCGATTTCATTTCCCATATTTACCAATGAGGAACGCGCGCAAGTGGGAACCACCTACAAGCAACAAGGCAAAGACCAAGCAGTAGAATTAGGCTTGGAAATCGTGGGACCCCAATTGGCCCAATGGGTAAAAAAGGCAAAAAAAATAGCCAAAGAAGGGGTTGTCTTGGTCCATTGTTGGCGCGGCGGCATGCGTTCCGGCAGCATGGCCTGGCTTTTTGAAACCGCCGGATTAGAAGTTAAGGTGTTAGTTGGCGGCTATAAAGCCTACCGAAAAAACGTTTTAGCTGAATTAGAAAAGAAGATCCCATTACTCGTTTTAGGAGGAAAAACCGGCAGCGGCAAAACGGAAATTTTGATTGAGATGAAGAGAAGAGGCGTACAGGTTATTGATTTGGAAGGGATCGCACATCATCGAGGTTCGGCCTTTGGGCATTTAGGGTTGGAGGAGCAACCCAGCAGTGAGCACTTTGAAAACCTTTTGTCTCATGAATTACAGCAAATGGATTTTAAAAAGCCGATATGGGTGGAAGATGAAAGTAGGCATATAGGCAAGGTGTTTATGACGGAATCATTTTATGTACGTTTACGCGAATCCCCTTGTTTATTTTTAGATATAGACGCAAAATATCGACTACCCCATTTGGTCCAAGTGTACGCACAATATCCAAAAGCTGATTTGTTAATTGCTTTGGAAAAGATAAAGAAGCGTTTGGGCGGACAGCATTTTCAAAGAGCCGTGGAGTGTTTAGAAATAAATGATTTTACCGAAGTCGCGGCGATAACGCTAAACTACTACGATAAGGCTTATCTTCATGGCTTAACGCAGCGAGATGACACACAGATTAATAGGCTAGAAATTCATACGCTAGACACAAATTTGCAAGTAAATTCGGTTTTAGCCCATGATCTAGTTAATTTCAAATTTAATACCTAATTCTATGCTGCCTGAATCTTTTATAACAAACATCTTAGAAAAGCACATGCATACGCGTGCATTTCCGGCTACATCTGAAATCAAAAAACTATTTACAAAAATTGTCTTAACGCTATTTCCTGAGCAGTCTAAAATTCATTTCAAAACAAAAGCAGAATTAAAGGCTGTATTTGAAAGTTTAGAAACTGGATTAGAAAGTATTTTACATTCCATGAAAGGGGAGTTAAAAGAATCTCCGGAAAAATTAGCCCAAGCATACTTTGGTAAAATTCCAGAAATCCACGCATTGTTATTGACCGACGTAGAGGCTATGGTACAAGGTGACCCGGCTGCTACCACAGATTACGAAGTAATTAGAACCTATCCAGGGTTTTACGCCATGGCTTTTTATCGGTTGGCCCATGGATTACACCATTTATCTATCCCGTTGATCCCTCGAATTTTAACCGAATATGCCCATTCAAAAACGGGAATCGATATTCATCCAGGGGCCAAAATAGGTCGGTATTTTTTCATGGATCATGGGACTGGGATCGTAATAGGCGAGACGTGTACCATCGGTGAGCGAGTAAAAATTTATCAAGGGGTTACGTTAGGTGCGCTTTCCGTCGACAAGAAAATGGCCTCGACAAAAAGACACCCAACCATCGAGGACGGAGTAGTTATCTATTCAGGTGCCACCATTTTAGGAGGCGAAACCGTCGTAGGAAAAGAATCGATTATAGGGGGAAATGTTTGGCTAACCCATAGTGTTCCTGCACAAACTAAAATTTATCACCAATCCACCTCAAAATTAATCAAAGGTTAAAATGAGCAATTTGTTAGATTTAGTTGGCAATACCCCATTAGTGGAACTTACTCGTTTGCATGATAATCCCAACGTTAAAATTTTTGGGAAATTAGAGGGGGATAATCCAGGAGGGTCGGTCAAAGATCGTGCGGCAAAAAGCATGATTCAGGGAGCATTAGAGCGAGGAGAAATCAAGGCGGGGACTAAATTAATTGAGGCAACTTCAGGAAACACAGGCATCGCATTAGCCATGATTGCCCGTTTATATGGAATCGAAATTGAATTGGCCATGCCATCCAACTCGACCAAAGAACGCGTTCTGACCATGGAGGCTTTTGGTGCCAAAGTAACCTTAACCGAAACCATCGAATCAGCGCGTGATTATGCCGTAGAAAAATCGAAATCGGGAAAATACATTTTGCTGAATCAATTCGAAAACCCTGATAATTATTTGGCCCATTATAGAACCACTGGTCCTGAAATTTATCGAGATACCCAGGGAAAAATTACGCATTTTGTTAGTTCCATGGGAACTACGGGGACAATTATGGGTACTTCCATGTATTTGAAAGAGCAAAACCCTGATATTCAAATCGTGGGTTGCCAACCTACTGAAGGTTCTAAAATACCCGGAATAAGGCGTTGGCCCATCGAATACCGACCAAAAATTTATGACCCTTCACGAGTAGACCGAATTATGGATGTTTCCGAGCAGGATGCCATCGAAATGACTCGAAAACTCGCGAAAGTAGAAGGCGTTTTTGGAGGAATGAGTAGTGGCGGGGGTATATCAGCCAGTATTCGACTAGCCAATGAATTAGAAGAAGGTCTAATTGTTTGTATTATCTGTGATCGTGGGGATCGCTATTTATCCAGTGGATTATTTGGCGATTAGCACGCCCAATATTTTATAGCTGGTAGGTTCTGCTAAAAAAAACTGCTGCATTCCTTCAATATAATACGTTTGAATCCGTCCCTCAGAAAAATTCATGAAGAGCTTTTTCCGAGTTTCAAATAAAAAGTTTTTTTGAGAAATCTCAATTTCCACTTTGGTTGGGCGTTCATTAGCATCTAAGTGAATAATCATCTTTTTGACTGGTAAATTTTCATCTTTTTTCAAAGAATACCAAAAAAATCCAGGCTCCGAAAGGTTATCGTAACTCTTTTCATAAGCTGGCTTATTAAGATCTGCTTCTAGGTATAGGGCAAATTCCTTTTCCCAATCTACATTTGAGACAATTTTTACTTCCTTTTTCCCATCAAGGACAACCGTCTTGTGAACCCTTTGATTTGATTTGGCATACCCAATAATTTGCTGCTTTAAGAAAGCCGACCATGCAAAATAATTGTTTTTTTGTACTGATTTCTCAGCACTGCCACAACTTAGAAGCAATCCAAAAATGAAAATAAGACTCGTTAAATTTTTCAGATAAATGATCATCATTCAAAGGTAATCATATTAAGTCCACGAATAAAAAATCCTTGGTGATTAAGTCCAAGGATTTTAAAGGTCAACCGCCAATCATTTCTTCAATCGGTATACTCAAGACTCGAGTTAAAGAAAAAATCTTTTGAACGTTTGGGTAATGTTTACCAGACTCCCAATAATTGTAAGCGCTTTGGCTTACCCCGACGGCCTGAGCAACTTCGCGTTGGGTCAATCGCTTATTGCGACGAGATTTAATTAAAAGTACTGAGAAATTTAATTTTGTTTTCATAGTGGTAGGCGTTTAAGGTTAATAATCTATTTCTATTTCAAATATGTTTATCAAATTACCAATCAAACTAAACAATATTTCTAAAATTAATAACTATACTGATTTCAAAAGCGCTTTTAAAGAATTTTCCTAGACTTCTAGTCGATAAATGTCTTTTAATGACATTTAAAAAATAACAAAAAAAGGAGTAGAATAAATTCCACTCCTTTCGTTTTTAACAACTCTTTTTTACTTAATGGAATATTTATACTTATATCGTTCAAACAGTTGGCTATGCTTATTATCTAAGTTGACAGCTCTTCCTTGAATAAAAGCATGTGTTACCGTACTTGACTTCATATCTAAAATATCGCCATTGCAAATAACAAGGTTGGCATCCTTCCCATTTTCAAGACTTCCTGTACGCGAATCAATGCCCAATATTTTGGCAGCGTTCAAAGTAATCGCTTGCAAAGCCTCCTCTTTTGTTAAGCCATAGGCCACCATGGTACCTGCCTGGAAAACCAAGTTACGTTGTTGGCTATGCCCATCAGAACCATCCTGGCAAATAGTAAAGAGCACACCCGCTTTTTGAAGCATCGCCCCCGTTTTATATGGTTGGTCCACGGCATCATCGTCCGTTGCCGGTAAGCTATGCGGCTCAGCTAATATGACAGCGACTTTATTCTCTTTCAAAATATCGCCAATCATCCAAGCGTCTGTACCGCCGACAATGACTAATTTAAAATTAAATTCCGCAGCTAAATGTATGGCGGCCAACATCTCCTTCACCAGGTCACAGTTGACATACAAGGATTTAGACCGATCAAACAATCCCTTACAAGCCTCATATTTTAAATTGGTGGCAGCATGTGTTTTTTCATTTAAATAAGCCTGAGCTTCTTTGAAAAAACTTCTTGCCATATCAATGCGCTCTAATCCTAATTTAACTTGGTCCACATCCGCATCTCTACGCCTAAAGCTCATAAATGAAGGCCGATTAATTAAAGCGGGCATGGTCAAATGAACTCCGTTATCTAAGGCATAGGCCGCATCTTCCCAGTTCCAAGCATCCAATTGGACTACCGTAGAAGTTCCAGGAATTAAACCCCCACTTGGGACAATTTGAGCTAATAAAATCCCATTTGAACGCAACGTGTTGATTACTTTACTATCGGTATTATAGGCTACAATGGAGCGAATATTGGGGTGAATATCACCTAATTCTACATTGTCGACCGTCGATTTAGTTGAACTAACTTCCACTAAACCCAGATTGGTATTAGGAGCAATAATGCCTGGATAAATTTGCTTTCCTGTGGCATCGATGTGCTCAATATCCCCTGTCAGAGCAGGCGCATTCATGTCAATCTTCAATTTCCCTTTCTCAATAATGATATTTCCAGAAATCACCTGGCCATTTCCTATGTGTATGGTTCCTCCGGTAATCACGATTTTTTTTGATTGAGCTGGCGATGGATGCATGGTTTCTTGCGAAAACAATGGAAATGAAACCAAGCATATTGCGATATATAATATATTTTTCATGTGATGTGTCAATTTTAGTTTTCTGTTAAAATCATGCGTTGGGAAATGCGATCCCAAAGACTCTTGCCATGCCCGTGATCATCTTCGCACATATTTTCCTCTCTGAATGATGGAGTCATAGGCCGAGTGCCAGCACCTCCTTTTTTAGCCAAGATCATTTTTTGAATTAATCTTTGCTTTTCCTTCTTTAGGTCAGCTTGCAATTTTGCATCTACTTCGCGATCAAAAACAACCGCGCCATCCACAATCGTCTTTTCAGATTTAGCGTAAATACTCAATGGATGATCAGACCAAATAACTAGATCCGCGTCTTTTCCTTCTTTAAGACTACCCACGCGATCAGCGACATGGAGCATTTTGGCCGGGTTTAACGTAACCATTTTGAGGGCATCTTCCTCTGACATTCCCGCGTATTTAATGGATTTGGCTGCTTCATGATTTAAATGACGCGCCATTTCAGCATCATCTGAATTGATGGCCACATTGACTCCATTTTTTTGCATCAAATAGGCATTTTGAGGAATCGCGTCAACCACCTCCATTTTATAATTCCACCAGTCTGAGAACGTTGATGCACTGGCCCCATGCGCTTTCATTTTATCCGCCACTTTATAGCCTTCTAAAATATGGGTAAATGTATTCACCGTGAAACCAAATTTATCAGCCACCTTCATCATGGCATTAATTTCACTTTGCACATAGGAATGGCAAGTGATGAATCTTTTATGATTTAGAATTTCAACTAAAGCCTCTAATTCCAAATCGATTCGTTTTCCTGGACCTTGTTTTTCATAATCGCGAGCACGAGTGAAAGCGTCTGTTAAAACCTGCTCCACTCCCATTCTGGTATCTGGGAATCTAGGATTCGATAGATTCCAAGAGCGCTTAACATTTTCCCCTAAGGCAAACTTGATGAATGGGTCCCAATTAGCAAACTTTAAGCCTTCGGCCGTTTGGCCCCAACGGAATTTCAATAATTGAGTTTGTCCGCCGACCGTATTACAACTCCCATGCAGGATATGACTGGAAGTCACCCCGCCGCTCAATTGGCGATACATATCCACATCTTCGGGATCGATCACATCGGTGATTCGAACTTCTGCCGTAACGGATTGAGAGCATTCATTAATTCCTCCCGATGCGGCAACATGGGAATGTTCGTCAATGATTCCCGCTGTAACATGTTTGCCTACCCCATTAACCACGCGGGCCGTTGGGTCTTTCAGTCCTTTCCCAATCGCGGCAATTTTACCATTCTTAATCAGTACATCCGTTTCTTTTAAAATCCCTGATTTCTCATTGGTCCAAACGGTTGTATTTTTAATCAAAATAGTTTCTGATTTTGGAATCGTTTTTTGCCCATATCCATTAAACGGAAATACCACTGAACCTACTTCTTCTGATTTTACAGAACGTTTTTTATTGCTCACGGTATCTGCACTAGCTTCTCGAGTAGCTTGCCAAGAAACCCATTCTCCATTCCCCAAAGTACCCGTTCCTAGCATCGAATTTCCTAAAAAGTCGCCAGACAGTCGAGTCTTTTTGCCTTGATCTGCTTTGGAAGTATATATCAAATTGACCAATTGGTCCTTCTGACTAAATTCAACGGCCAAGGTATCTTTCCCCAATAATTTAGCTTTATAAATCCCTGTTTCACCTGTCACCGACAACTGAACAGTTTGATTTCCAAGTATAAACTTGTACTTACCAGCCAATTCCATTTTGGAATCAGTCGAAATCCCATAGGATGAACCTTGAATCCAGTTTTCAACCAATACTGTTTTGTCTGCAAAAATAGGACCGGTCGTAATGAGGAAATTGGCCCATTTGCCTGTTTCCAAACTACCAACCGCACTTGAAACGCCTAGTAATGAAGCGGGGGTTGTTGTTAATGCTTCTAACGCTTTTTCTTCAGAAAGTCCATTTTGTATCGCCTTTTTTAAGTTGGGCATGAACTGACTTACATCCTTTAATCCACTCGCAGTCAAGGCAAATGGAATCCCAGCCTTTTCAAAAGCGGCTGGATTTGTTGGCGCCAACTCCCAATGTTTTAAATCTGACACATTGACAAAGCGAGCATCATTTGGGTCTTCAACATCCA
>CANKVC010000111.1 GCA_947486835.1 Cytophagaceae bacterium
GCTTGGCTACAGTCTCTTCTAGTATTAGTTTAACTGCTTTAATATTAAAATCCCTAATTTCATTAAAACTACCCCAGCGGGTTTCTTTGGCTGGAATTGGATGATTTTTTACCCAGATTCCATTGGAATATTCAACGAAATCATCCCCTGGTTTTACGGATAAGTTCATATTCGACTTGTCGATAAACTTGAAATTTTGGGCTGGAATGGAGGTTGAAAAAAATATTCCAACAGACAAGACAAACAACGATAACTTTTTCTTCATATTTTTTAATGTTAATGATTAATTAAATTAATAGATTTATAACTTTAAAACTACCAATATGAGGAAATTGTTACTTATTATATGCGGTCTATTTATATCATTTAATGTTTCATTCGGTCAAAATCGAGTTTCTAAGCCTTTGACCCATGAAATAATGGTTAAACTTAAAAAAGTAGGTGCCCCTGCAATTTCGCCTGATGGCCAATGGGTTGTTTACAGCCAAGTAGAAACCTCTTATAATTTGGACGAACAAACAACGGATTTATGGTTGGCCCACACCGATGGAAAAACAAGTCCTAGGAGAATTACTTCTTCCAAAAGTGGAGAGGATAATTATTTTTGGTCACCTTCAGGAGACAAAATTTATTTTACAGCCAAAAGAGATGGCGACGAAGCACCCCAATTATATTCGCTTCCATTGAATGGAGGTGAGGCGCAAAGAATAACATCTATTTCTACAGGTGTTTCTGCCGCAAAAATATCCTCGGATGGTCGTTGGTTAGCCTTCACATCTCGTGTATTTCCTTCCGCGTTTACGGATTCTTTAAGTAAGAAAATGGCGGATGATAAGAAAAAAATCAAAGCGAAAGCACGCGTTTATACATCTTTTCCTGTTCGTTATTGGGACTCTTGGTTGGACGAGAAACAAGCGCACATTTTCGCCATGGATTTATCAGCTATTGGTTCTCAACCCGTTAATTTATTCAAAGATGTTTCCCTAGTAAAATCTCAAGGGTTTAATTTGGGTTCATTTTCATTTGTACCAGACAATAAATCGATCGTTTTTTCTGCAAGTACTGATTATAATACGACGGCATATCAATCGTCAACGTCCAACTTATTTCAAGTCAATCTTCAAGGGGGTAAAGAAACCCAATTAACCTCCGATGGAATTGATTATGCCACGGTTAATTTTTCAAGTGATGGACGTTATTTAATTACGACAGGATCTGAAAATGGAAATAAGCTCTACTACATAAATCGAATGTTTAGATATTCTTGGCCTGCGATGAACGGTAAAATGGAGTTGGCAGCCAAATTAGACCGACCCATGAACGATTTTAAAGTTCACGGTTCTGATATTTTGGCTAGTATTGAGGATCAGGGTGTGGACAGAATCATTAAAATTTCGATCGGTTCTGGTGAAACCATTCCGGTATTAGGTGGCCAAATGGGTTCTTATACAGCTATTTCGTCAGCGGGTGGAGGAAATTTTGCCTTTACATATCAACATTTAGGAGCTCCCCCAGAAGTATTTGCATTCGTTGGTGGCCAACAAATACCCATCTCAAAAAGTAATGATAAAGTTCTTGCTGCTTTAGACATTCCGAGGCCAGAAGTAATATGGACGGTGACCAGTCGGGGTAAAAAAGTAAGAAGTTTTGTCTTGAAACCAGCGGGTTTTGATCCAAATAAAAAATATCCATTGTTTGTGTTAATGCATGGAGGGCCAGCGATTTCGATTAAGGACAATTTTGGGTACCGCTGGAATGCACATATTTTGGGTGCTCCAGGTTATGTGTTGATCATGACGGATTATACCGGTTCCACAGGATATGGTGAGAAATTCACCCAGGATATACAATTTGATCCATTTCGCGGACCAGGGAATGAAATTTTGGAAGCTGCTGCAGATGCGATTAAGCGCTTTTCGTATATTGATGGAACTAAACAAGCAGCTGGGGGAGCTTCGTATGGAGGGCACTTTGCCAACTGGATGCAGGCGACCACTTCACACTTTAAATGCTTAATCGCACATTCGGGTTTAGTGAATTCCGAGGCGCAATGGGGAACTTCGGATGTGATTTGGGGTCGTGAATTGATGAATGGGGGTGCGCCTTGGGTACCCACAAAAACCTGGAAAGAGCAGAATCCAATGCGTTACGCAGCTAATTTCAAAACACCGATGTTGCTGACAGTAGGGGAGAATGATTTCCGTGTACCCATCAATAATACCTTAGAAAACTGGAGCATTCATCAGCGCCTAAAAATCCCAAGCAAATTGATTGTTTTTCCGAGCGAAAATCATTGGATTTTAAATCCTGAAAATTCAAAGTTTCATTATCAGGAAATTGGCAACTGGTTGAGCACCTATTTAAAATAAAAGCATTCAGCTTTAATCAATTTAATTGATTAAAGCTGAACCATAGCACCCTTTTTGATTGATTCATCGCAGGCAAAAGCGATCCGAAGGCTGTTTACGGCATCGTCTAAATGATCCTTTAAATCCATATTTTCTTGAATGGCTTTTAAGAAATACATTTGCTCGCGATCACATAATTCTTGATGATTTGGCTCGTCGGTTAGGTTCACCCATTCATCTTCACGGCTGAAATCATTGTTGGCATCTAAATCGGCCCAATGAACGCGAAGAGATTCAGTTTTGGTATGGGCTTCGATGGAGGAAGATTTGCCTTCGCCACCTGCTTCTTTCGCCACGATGGAAACAGAACCTTTGGGTCCAAAAACATCCTTGACAAAATAAGCTGTTTGGGAAATCATGGGACCCCAACCCGCCTCGTACCAACCGACTGATCCATCTTCAAAATAAATTTGAAGTTGGCCATAATTGTAATTCCCTGCCGGTATGTCCTCCGTCAATCTAGCACCGATGGCCGAAACTCGGACAGGTTTCGAGCGAGTCATTTGGCACATAACGTCGATATAATGAACTCCGCAATCAACAATCGGGCTTAAACTCTTCATTAAATTACGATGCACATCCCACATGTATCCGTGACTTTGTTGGTTTAAATTCATCCGCATTACCAAAGGCTTGCCTAGGTTTTTTGTGATTTCTATGAACTTAATCCAAGATGGATGATGACGCAAAATATAACCTACGACTAATTTTTTACCTGATTTCAGCACAGCTTTTGCCACATTCTCTGCTCCAGCTAATGAATCTGCAATCGGTTTTTCTAAAAATACATGGCAACCAGCCTCCAACGCAGCGATTGAAAAAGCCTCATGGGTATCTGGGTAGGTTGAAATACAAACGGCATCTGGTTTTGAATCCTTAAGCGCTTCATAATAATCAGAATACAATGCTTGGCCAACGCCTAATTCCTGATTTAGTTTTTCCTTACTGGCACCTGTAGAAACGAGCCCACATATTTCAAATCCTGGAATGGTATGATAGGCTTTTGCGTGTGAGGCGCCCATATTGCCACATCCTACTACCAATACACGAATATTTTTTGATTGAGTCATGTTAATATTTTTTATCCCTTGAAATTAAAAAGAATGATTAGAATTAACATCTTTTATGATTAGCTAATGTAAAAATAATTCAAAAATAAAAGTAATTATTTTATTGTATCATAATTATACATTAACTTTAAGTATATGTTATAGAGTTTAGAACATTTTGATGAAGTAAATTGGAGAATTCATAAAAATCCTGGCCATTGACCAGGATTTTTTTTGTTTACTAGTATAAAATCAAATAAAATTCGAATAATTATTGATTGCGTTTTGTTCTGGCAAAGCTTATTTTAATCTTAGTATTCTTGGGAAAGTGGATGAATCATTAATTCATCGATGACCACATGCGCGGGTTGGTTCATGATGTAAAAAATACTGTCGGCCATGTCTTCGCAGCTAAGCCATTCTTTATGCGACTCTGAACCCTGGGGTTCAGGGTGAAACATGGTGTCAACTAATCCTGAATATACGGTAGACACTTTAATTCCATCTTTTCTAACTTCTTTTCTTAGCGCTTCCGTAAATGCATGTTGGGCATATTTGGATGAACAATACAAGGCTCCCCCATCAAAAACGCGTTTTGCCACATCAGATGCCACTGAAATAATGTGCCCCTTTTTTGCATCCTTCATAAAAGGCAAAACTGCTTTTGAGAAAAGAAACGTTCCTTTTACATTGGTGTCAAATATGGTATCCCAAGATTGGCCTGAAAAAGATTCCGTTGGGCCAAAAGTCCCAGTCCCCGCGTTATTGATTAAGAAATCTATTTTTTGAAATGTATGCGCCGTTTTGTCGATGGTTTGTTGGACAAATGCTTCATCCGAAACATCTCCCACAAAATACAAAGGTCGATGTCCAATTTCGGTTATTTCGGCTGCCAAATCCTTTAATTCACCTTGGCTTCTTGCGACAATGGATAATTGGAAATTATTTTTTGCTAGTAATAAGGCTAGCGCACGTCCAATTCCCTTGGAGGCTCCTGTGATGATGGCGGTTTTTATCTGGGATTGCATTTTCTAATGGGATTACATATGGTGCATAAATTTATTGTTTTATTATCAGATATAATTTCAATAAATGATTTAATTCAGCAAATTGATTTAAATATTTAAAATATATTTAATTGTAATATATTTTTATTAATTTAAATAATTCCAATAAAATTAAATCTAAAGCCATGAAAAAAGTTATTGACATATTGGCCCAGAAAGGGTCTTATGTCGTATCGGTCAGCCCAGATTCCAAGATTATTTCGGCCTTGCAAATCATGCAAGAAAAAAACATAGGTTCAGTTGTGGTGTTAGATCAGGGTAAATATGTAGGTATTTTGACGGAACGAGATTATGCGCGTAAAGTTGTTTTATTGGACAAGAACTCTTCGGATACTTCGGTCGCAGAAATCATGACGACTGATTTGCCTTTGATCGATCGGACCACCAGTCTTGAATCTTGCATGGTGATCATGTCGGAAAAAAATATACGATATTTGCCAGTCGTTGAAGAGGGGGAATTAATGGGAATCATTTCGATTAATGATTTAATTCGATCCACCATAAAAAAACATTTGGAAACGATTGAGCATCTCAAGAATTACATTCATGCCTAAATGAAGACTAACATTGACCATAAAAAGATTTGTTTTTTAGTAAATCCTCAAAAAAGTAACATTAAAGATTATTGTGATTGGGTTTTGGCTGAAGTCGCGGAAAAAAGGCCTATCTGGTTCATTCAGTTATTTGATTTAAAATGGCCTCCTGACTTACAAAATTTTGATGAAGTTTGGGTTTTGGGGGGCGATGGTACCTTTAATTATTTTGTCAATAAATACCCTGACTGCTCGATTCCTATTGGATTATTTCAGGGTGGGACTGGCAATGATTATCATTGGAAAGTTTTTGGCAAAATTTCAAAAACAGAACATTTGAACCATATTTTGAATGGCCATACAGCGAGTTACGACGCTGGACAGGTTAATGACATGATCTTTTTAAATGGGGTGGGGATCGGTATTGAAGGGGATGTGTTGAAATCGATGCAAGCCATTCGATTTATCGGTGGTGCGTTAGGGTATTATTTGGCGGCGATACCCCAACTATTTAAATTTAAATCATACGAGATTAGCTTTGATCGCGGAGGAAAAAAAATAGCTAAGAAGGTATTTTTATGCATGGTTTTTAATTCCTCCCGAGCGGGTGGTGGATTTCATTTTTTTCCCATGGCCTCCATTCAAGATGGTGCATTAAATATGATGTTATGCAATCCCATTGCCATCATTAAGCGTCTTTTTTACATGCCCTTAATTCAAAAAGGAAAACATGTGAACTATCCTTTTTTGGAATTTTCTACCATTCAATCAACTCACATTCATTGCAATCGGGTCCTTATTGCGCAAGTGGATGGCGAAGTTTTGGAGTCGGATACTTTTGATTTTAAAATTCTTCCTGCTAAATTCAAATATATTGTCCCAAATTATTCTCAAAAATTTTAAATTCATGATTCGTAAAAATATAGTTGTATGCCTGTTGGCATTTAGTTCATTTATCGCTAATGCTCAGGATCTCGATAAGAAAAAAGCCATCGCTCGCATTAGTAAATTGGAATCAACCTATGGCCAGATCGCAAATAAAATATGGAGTTTAGCCGAGGTGGGTTATAAGGAAAAGCAAAGTTCATTATTGCTTCAGGAAACATTAAAACAAGCTGGATTTACTATAGAAGCTGGCGTGGCTGATATACCAACGGCCTTTGTGGCGACTTTTGGACAAGGAAAACCTGTCGTTGGAATCATGGCAGAATACGATGCCTTACCGGGATTATCACAGGATAGTATCCCTGTTAAACGTTCTTTAGGGGGTAATTCAGGACATGCCTGCGGCCATCATTTATTTGGCACAGGTTCTGTGGCTGCGGCCATAGCGGTCAAAGATTGGATGAAAGAAACCGGTCAAAAAGGCACCCTTAAATTGTATGGCTGTCCGGCTGAAGAAGGGGGTGCGGGAAAAGTTTACATGGTCCGAGCAGGTTTATTTGCGCAGGCGGATGTCATGTTGCATTGGCATCCCAACGATGAAAATACGGTGGCAGCGTCTTCTTCGTTGGCCAATAAAGCAGGTAAATTTCGTTTTTATGGATTATCGTCCCATGCGGCAGCCTCACCAGAAAGAGGGCGCTCTGCTTTAGATGCTGTGGAGGCCATGGATTACATGGTCAATATGATGCGTGAACATGTGCCGGCGTCCACAAGAATTCATTATGTGATCACGAATGGTGGGAAGGCACCTAACATTGTTCCCGATTTCGCAGAAGTATATTATTACATTCGCTCTCCAAATCGAAACGTTGTATTTGATGTGTGGGATCGAGTAGAAAAAGCAGCTGAAGGTGCTGCGCTAGGGACCGGAACTAAATTTGAGGTGGAACTGATCAGTGGCGTATATGAGATTTTGCCGAATGAATATTTAGCGGGAGTCATGGCCGCTAATTTAAAGACGGTTGGGGGTTATGTGCTTTCTCCCACAGAAACTGCTTTCGCGAAGCAACTCCAACAAACCCCTGGGATGGAGGCTATGGATTTAAATACAACGAATCAAGTGTTTTTAAATCGGCCTGATCCGAGTTCGGGTGGGTCAACCGACGTGGGTGATGTGTCATGGGCGGTGCCAACCATCGGGTTGGGAACAGCCACTTGGGTTCCGGGAACCTCGGCACATAGTTGGCAAGCAGTCGCTTCCGGCGGAACCAGCATAGGCCGAAAAGGAATGATGGTCGCAGCAAAAACGATAGCCTTATCCGCCATTGATTTATTTAAAAATCCTAAAATGATTCAAGAAGCGACGGAGGAATGGACTAAAAAACGTGGCGTGGATTTCCAATATAAGTCCTTATTAGGAACCCGTAAACCCGCATTGAATTATCGGGATAATTAAGGTAACGTATTGATTATTTTTTGGTATTTTCTGAAGGCAAAAAATATTTTTCTACCTCTTTTTGGGGGTGCCCTTTTTTCATTTTAAGAAATTATTAAAAAACATATATACACTACCGTCACGATTATTTTGTATCATTATTTTTAGTATATTCACGAATTAGTTTCTTAAAGAATCTAAATTCATTGAGTGGTTAAATCTATTAGTTCTATATATACCTATTTAAAATAATATCTGATGAAATCTGTAATTGCATTACTG
>CANKVC010000112.1 GCA_947486835.1 Cytophagaceae bacterium
TAGCGATAATCCCAAGCCCATCATGATGAGTGAAAGGGCGAGGGGCATAAGGACTACGGACAAAAAATTAGCTTGCATCCATTTTTATTTTGATGTAAATAAGCAATTAATTTTAGTTTAATGGATACGTGGGTTAACTATTTTTCGGAAAATAGCATTTTAATATCCTTCGTTAATTGCTCCATTTCTAATCCTAGGCTTCCATTATAAATGCTAAATTAATTAACGACCTAACATGGGAAATAATCTACGAATTTCCGCTTCCGTAGGAATGCTTCCATACTCACAAATTTCAAAAGCTTCGGCATAATTTATCTGCTCCGCTTTTTCTTTCCCGTACCATTTTTCAAGCGCCTTTTTTACTTCAGGATTTACTTTGGTCACGCGTTTGCTCAATAAATATTCTCTCTGCTTAGCCTTATCTTTCGGGATTTCAGCTTCGTAATTTCCGATCCAAGGCAGCCACTCAAAGAACTGAGATTGATGGGCGTCTAGCCCATCCAATTTTTTAGCAATGACAGATGTTATGTCGACCGCGATGTCTGCTTGGAATGGATTTGGCTTTTTGAAATTGTCCTGAAAATATAAAAAAACTGGGTTTTTACGTAATGGAGGCGTATCGGGTGCTATGTTGGGAACACCCACCATGAAGGCCGCATCTTGTACTAAAACACCCGTATAGCGGTGGTCAGGGTGATAATCATTTGAACGTGGGGCAATCACCACATCAGCTTTCCACTCTCTAATTTTACGAATAATTTGAAGTCTGATTTCCAAGGTAGGAAGTAATTCTCCGTCATGGTTATCTAGTACATCGTAAGAAACCCCGAGACGCTTGGCCACTTCTTTGGTTTCAGCAATGCGTCGTTTAGCTAACATTCCACCACCTTCGCTTTGATGACCCGCGTCTCCATTTGTAACAGAAACAAATTTAACGTGATGGCCCATGGCCACAAAAAGGGCGGCAGTGCCTCCGCTTTTAATATCACAATCATCGGGATGAGCGCCAATCATAATGATTTGTAAAGGGCGATCTTGGGCAAAAACCATTGAATGGATGCCCAAAAAACAAAAGATAAATAGCCAGCAGTTTTTCATCGTTTTTATGTTTAATTATAAATTTTTAAGCCAATAAATAAGACGGTAAATTCGAAAATATTTAACTAAAATAAAAATCGCACCTCATTAAATAGTCTGTTTTTAAGCAAGCTTAATGCGTTCCCCTAGGCCTAACAAATCGTCACCACTTCAATGCCTAAAATCTGTCCCAGTTTTTCAATTTTACTTCCTATATGTCCAATGCCGATCGCACAATGATGGGCTGGGCCTTGTTTGGACCATTCATTCATAAATCGTTTCGCACCTATGGGAAAACGATACCGGCTATTGGTATTGCCTATTTCGAGAATGGGGCCCTCAACGGATTCCCCTTGAGCGACTAAAAGAAACACATCGTTTTTCCCTTCCACCACAGAAAGCAAGGTAACTGGACCCTGTTTTACTGACATTTGAATCGATAATCCTTTGCCGGGCTTTCCGTGATACATAGGAAGCGGAACCAAACCCACCGGCCCTTCTGCGATAGCAAAATGTGCTGGACCATCATGGCCAAGCAGTATGACATCATCCTTGAAATCCATTAGGTAAAATTCTGAGAAGGAACCCCCGGCTCCAAATTCAGCCATGATTTTCATTGCTTGCGCATTCTTCACTTCACATTCCCCTGCTATGGGAATATTTCGTCCGGTCAACAAGGTATTTCCGGCAATAACGGAGGTGACTATATTTTCATATTCATTGCCACTTTCGCCTTCATAATAATAGGCCATTGAGCCTAGATGATGATTTTCAATTAATTTATCTAGAGCCACAGACGTTTTTGCCGCCCGCTCAATTTCATGCTCTTCGCACTCGGGTGACACATCAAACGTTTCATGAAACTCCAAAATTTTGGCTTCCACCTCACTATCACTTACCTCATCTCGCCATTTTTTCAACTCGCACATTTCCAATAATTCAATATGAGTTCCAAATACCGCGGATTGTTTAGTCAAATCGGTATATACGTCAAGCATTCCGCCATAATAATGTCCCAAAATACCTAAGCGATTATTCCGCATAGCACGTGATACCCGTGCTGCTTCAGCCCATGTTTCAATTTCCTTCCATGCCTCTTCGTCTTGGAGGTAACCGGTAACAAAATCGTATGTGATCCCCGAGCGGTTAAATACGCTAGCAATTTCAGGGACGGAACAGGCTTGGCAGTTTTCAAGCCATAAGCCTGTCATCAAACCCCTGTCATTTAATTGATTGAATTTATCGTAATCAAGTACGGCTACTGGCTGTAGATTAAGGATAATTATTGGCACCTTTAACTTCTGCGCTATGGGCAATACGGTGGATGATAAAGCATAGGTTGACACATATAAAAAAACAATTTCAACATCATTTACCTTTAAAAAATCAGCGGCCTCTCGGGCTTTGATTGGATTGTCAACCATTCCCGCATCGACAACTTCAACGCCAAATTCGCCTATTGTATCTTTAATTAAATTTTGATACGATTTCAAATTGTCAAGCAAGCCTTCAAACTGATCCCAATAAGTATCTAATCCAATCCCAAATAATCCTACTTTAGTTTTCATTTTAATGAATCATTACACCATTTGAATGCCACTGTAATTTTACTTTACCCTCATAAAAATTGAGCTTTTTAAAAGCGCAAAATAATATTGCCCATCGAAATAAATTTTCGACATAATTCAAAAGAAAGCAAAAGGAAATAAATAAGAATACTGATTACAAACTCTTTAAAAATGCAATGCTCAAAGGTATATTTTCTAATTCCTTATCACTTTCATCTTCAATAAAGCAGTGCTCAACTCCTCCTTTTTTAGCTAATTTAATGATCTGCTTCCAGTTGCCCTGACCAGCGCCCACAGCCACATCATTTTCCGCAGGAGTACCGCCTGTCAAATCTCCTTTGACGCCCTTGCGAAGATCTTTTACGTGCATCAATTTGAAACGTCCTGGATATTTCTTTAGCAGCTTAACCGGCATATCTGCCCCACCGCCATGTATCGTCCACAACACATCCATTTCAAAAGAAACAAATTGTGGATTCGTATTTTTAATCATGTAATCTAACAAAGTCCCATCTTCAAAAGGTTGGAATTCAAATCCATGGTCGTGGTAGCACAACGTTATTCCGTTCTCCTTTAAAACCTTTCCGGCGTTATTAAAAACCTCAATGGCTTTCTGCGCATCCGCTAAAGAGAATTCTCCTTTTTTGTGCGGAATCCAAGGGCACATGACAAATTTAGAGCCTAAAATTTTTGCTCTTTTTACGACTTCCATAGGGTCTTTGGCTAGTTCGTTAAAATCCGTTCCCGTCGATGGAATGGAAATTCCTCTCACATCGCATAATTTCTTATACTCTTCTAAGGTCATTCCTTTTACACCCCCGCCTTCTATTTCGGTAAAGCCTAATTCTTTAATTAGATCAAGTGTTTTTTCAGCTCCTTTCACAGGGAAATGCTTTCTAAACGTATAGGTTTGAACACCTATCGGGTAGGTGTAAAGTTTCTGAGCTTGCAGCGTGCTTAAGCTCATCATGATTCCCAAAAAGGCCAGGATAATAGAGTTCTTTTTCATATTGTTTTTGTCTTTAATTTGCTTATTATTTTTCAGGTCAAAAATGCAATAAATTCATTTAAAATTGCAGTTTTCCAAAAATAAATTTGAAAAAATAAATAATGATAGACCACCCGAATTTAATAAAATTTAGATTTAATACCGCTAAAACTCCATTTCGGCATAATCCTTTTTTAAACTGATTTTCTAAATCATGAAACTGAATTAAAAAATATTTTTTATCTTCCCCCATGAGACTACTCGCTGGCCTATTCTTCATTGGCTTTTTTTGCTTTTTTACCGCACCTGAATTTACGGATTGGGGCGGATATAATGGCGGTGATAACAGGAATCACTTTTCGCCACTAACTCAAATAAATGTAAGTAATGTCAAAAATTTAAAGCTTGCCTGGTCCTATTCTTCCGGGGGTGCTGACACCGTCAACCAAACCACCCAAATTCAATGCAATCCCATCATCATTCAAGGGATCATGTATGGCGTTTCGGCAGGATCACAGGCATTTGCTCTAGACGCGAAAAGTGGTCGAGAAATTTGGAAAACAAATATTCAAGAAAAAACGCCCAGTATGAACAGTCGGGGTGTGGCCTATTATTCATCCCCCGGACACCGTTCAAAAATATTTTTTGGCTATGGTTCCTACCTCTTTGCATTAGATGCTAAGACGGGAAAGCCCGTTGAAAATTTTGGTCAACATGGTAAAATAAATTTGCTTGACGGAATAAAGCGTCCTGGCTCAGATGATTATACGGTACTCAATACACCGATTTCCATTTACAAAAATACATTGATTGTGGGCACCAGAGTGTCCGAATCCGCCCCCGCTTTGCTTGGAGATATTCGCGCTTTTGATGCTACAAGTGGACGATTAATTTGGACTTTTCATACGATTCCAAAACCCGGTGAATACGGATATAAAACTTGGGAAAAGAATAATTACAAGAATGTTGGCGGGGCTAACAACTGGATGGGTATGGCGGTAGATTCCAAAAGAGGCATTGTTTTTGTTCCTACCGGTTCAGCTGCTTTTGATTTTTATGGAGGAAATAGGAAGGGGGATAATTTATTTGCCAACTGCCTTCTGGCCTTAGACATTCGAACAGGAAAACGGCTTTGGCATTTTCAAACGGTACATCATGACATTTGGGACCGAGATATTCCAGCGCCACCTAATTTATTTACGATTACACAAAATGGCAAAAAACGCGATGTCGTTTCTATTTTAAGCAAACTAGGTTTTATGTTTGTTTTTGATCGAGTAACGGGTAAACCTATTTTCCCTATTGAAGAAAGGCCTTTCCCCGCTTCGGATGTTGTCGGGGAACAAACTTCTAAAACACAGCCCATTCCACTTTGGCCTTTGCCATTTGTCAAGCAATCATTTACCGAAAAAGATGTAAATGAATGGGCGTCAAATAAGGACGAAATTATCGCTGAACTCCGCAATTCCCAAACGGGGCAACCATTTATCCCTCTAAGTATAACAAAGAAAACTATTTTTTTCCCAGCGACGGATGGAGGTGCATCGTGGGGAGGAGCTGCGGTGGATGAAAATAGCGTCATCTACATTCCTGCCAAACAAAATCCTGTGTATAGTTCCTTGGTTCCCGTAGAAAAATCGATTGAAAACTCTGGCAAATCGCTATATGTGCAACATTGTCAAAGTTGCCATGGGGTAAACCGCGAAGGAAGTGAAGATGGGACGATCCCTACATTAAGGGAAGTCCATAAAAAATATTCGGAACCCCTTTTAAATCAAATTTTAGTTAAAGGAAGGGGAAGAATGCCCGCTTTTAATTTTCTTTCCGCGGCTGAAAAAAAGGCTATTTTAGCTTATACCCAAGGATTGAATTTAGCCGTCGAGGGGCCTGTAAAAAAATCGACACTAGACTTTTCCCCTTTTAGCTTTACTGGCTATACACGCTGGTATGATAGCCAAGGATATCCCGTCAGCAGGCCACCTTGGGGAATCCTAACTGCGATCGAAATGAATACGGGAAAACACCTTTGGCAAATTCCTTTGGGCGAATATCCTGAATTAACGGCTAAGGGAATTCCACCTACGGGGACCGATTTATACGGTGGACCAGCAGTGACGGCGGGGGGCTTACTATTTATAGCTGCAACAAAAGATGAAATGTTTCGGGCCTTGGACCGACAAACCGGAAAGATTTTATGGCAATATAAGTTGCCGGCTGCCGGTTACGCTTCCCCTAGTATTTACTCGATTGACGGCGTTCAATATGTCGTCATTGCCTGTGGTGGAGGTAAGGTAAAAACGAAATCAGGAGATCGATATTTAGCTTTTGCTTTAAAAAATTAGAAAATTCAGTGCCATTGAGCTTTTGTAATGTGGGAAAAAGGGACCTCACCCCGCAGCTTTACTAAATTTTTAAATTTAGTAAAGCTAAGCCCAAGCGCTTAAAAGTCAATCTGTAAAACTGATTTTATTGATCAAGCAATTGGTAATCGATTTCTAAAAAATCCTCTACGCACGCCGCCCAATATTTTTCTACAAAGGCCGTATGCAAAGAATGCCCCGTATATACATCATAGGCTTCTTGGGATTCAAATTCCATCGAAATCCCATACTGAAAAGGATTTTTACTGCTTATTTGCTTTAGTACTTCAAACTTTTGGACTCCCGGAATTTGTTTCAATTCGTTTACCGCGTCAAAATATTGCGTTTTATCTTCAGGAGATAAACTCGATTTTAATGTTAAAATAACTGAGTGGCGAATCATTTTATAAAATTTAAATTACCAACGAACGGCTTTGAAAGTCCAATCCGGATTAACTTTTTGCATTTCAATTTCATCATTTCGTTTGGTAAGGCCACAGGCCAAATAGTTTTGATGCAAAGCGGCTAAAGCCACTCGATCTAATTCTACACCTAGACCTGGTTCGCTCGGTACTTCAACAGAACCATCTTCAAATTTCATGCGTCCGCCAATAATAATTTCGTCCGACTGCCATGGATAATGCGTATCCAAAGCATAAGTCATTTTGGGCAAAGCCGCTCCTAAATGAACCATGGCTGCCAATGAAATGCCTAAATGGCTGTTGGAATGCATGGACAATTCCCTGCCAAAGGTCCCACAAATACCCGTTAAGGTCATCGACGCGCGCAAACCACCCCAAAAATGATGGTCACTTAAAATAATATCTTCGGCGCCAATTTCAATACTTTTAGGAATTTCTGCAAAAGAAGTCGTACACATATTAGTGGCCAAAGGCGTCTTTAACGCTTTACGAACCAACGCCATATTTTCTTGGCCTCGGACAGGATCCTCTAAATATTCTAAATACGGCTCCATTTCTTTTCCATACTTTATCGAGGTCTCAACGGTCCATAATGCATTTGGGTCGATTCTTAACGGATATTTTTCGCCAAACGCTTGGTGTAAAGCAATCACCGCATCCACTTCCTGACGAGGTTCAAAAACACCTCCTTTTAACTTGATGGATTGAAAACCAAATTCCTTGCACATAGCCTTAGCCTGCGCGACAATTTCATCTGGATTTAACGCACTTTTTTGTCGGGCCGCATCCCAACCTGTGGCATTTGGATTGAGACCAAAACCTAATTCGCCGCCCGCCCCTTCATATTTATAAAATAGATACGCCGAAAAAGGAACTCGGTCACGCATCTTTCCTCCCAATAAATCGACGATCGGTTTTCCGGTTACCTTGCCCATGATGTCCATGCAAGCCACCTCCACCGCACTAAAAATATGCACTAATTTTCGTTGGTCCCAAGGAGCTAATCCTCGGTCAGCCACCGAATCTGTTCCAAAGGCTTGCTCTAAAATATGCCGAATTTGGTTTAATTGAAATACGTCTTGGCCGATCAACAATTTTTTTGATTCCTCTAAAGCCGCATCAATATCCTTAGTTCCAGGAATTTCACTAATACCTGAAATATTATCCTCGGTGACAATTTCCAAAATCGTGCGCAAAGCATACGGCGCGTGCAAACCGGCTGC
>CANKVC010000113.1 GCA_947486835.1 Cytophagaceae bacterium
CAAATTATACGAAGTTTCTACTTGGCTATAGACAACCCATTTACCATCAGGCGAAATTGCAGGGGCACCTACTTTTTTAAGTTTAACCATTATTTCATGGGTCAAAGGTTTAGAGACTTGATTTTGACTAAATGAAATATGAATAAATATAAATAGACCGCTGATAATTAGTAACAATTTCTTCATGTTGGTAGTTTTAAAGTTATAAATCTATTAATTTAATTATTCATTAACATTAAAAAATATGAAGAAAAAGTTATCGTTGTTTGTCTTGTCTGTTGGAATATTTTTTTCAAACACCACTACAGCCCAAAATTTCAAGTTTATCGACAAGTCGAATATGAACTTATCCGTAAAACCAGGGGATGATTTCGTCGAATATTCCAATGGGATCTGGGTAAAAAATCATCCAATTCCAGCCAAAGAAACCCGCTGGGGTAGTTTTAATGAAATTAGGGATTTTAATATTAAAGCAGTTAAACTAATACTAGAAGAGACTGTAGCCAAGCAAAAATCCTCAGCAAAAGGATCTGTCGAAAGAAGAGTTGCTGATTTTTACATAGCGGCAATGGACAGTTTAAGAATTGAATCTTTGGGTTTTGATCCCATTAAATCAGATTTGAAAAAGGTACAAGATATTCAATCTAGAGAAGATTTATTGAGAGAAATAGCTCGATTTAAAACGCAGGGCCTAGGTTCTCCATTCTTTGGGTCTTATGTTAGCCAAGATCGAAAAAATGTAAAAAAGATGGTGCCGCAATTTGGCCAAGGAGGAACTTCATTGCCCGATCGTGATTATTATTTAAAGACCGATGCTCGTACACTGAAGATTCAGGAAGCATTTAAAAAATACATCGCAACCTTATTTGAGTTGATCGGCACACCTACCAATCAGGCCAAATCAAATGCGGAACAAATTTTCCTAATAGAAAAAAGGCTTGCCACAGCACAAATGGCGCGTGTTGAAATGCGTGATCCATATAAAACCTACAATAAATTTCTATTGGCTGATTTTCAAAAGAAAACGCCCAGCATCAACTGGTCAGAACAATTTAAATTATTAGGCATACCTCCTCAAGATTCTATTTTAGTAGGAGCTCCTAATTTTTTAGTTGAGGTAAATAATACGTTAACCGATACACCCATTGAAAATTTAAAATCCTATTTAACCTGGAATATTTTAAAAGGGTCAGCATCCTATTTAAGTAGTCCGTTTGTCAAGGCAAGTTTTGATTATGCCAAATTCTTAAGTGGCCAAGAAACCCAAACTCCTCGTTGGCAACGTATGTCAACGCTGACGGATGGAACGATAGGCGAACTTTTGGGCCAGTTATATGTGGCAAAACACTTTAAACCTGAGGCAAAAGAACGCATGAAGGAATTGTTGGTCAATATGCGAACTGCCTTCGCCAATCGTATCAATAGACTCGATTGGATGTCGGAGCCCACTAAAAAGAAGGCATTAGACAAACTAAATGCGTTTACTCCCAAGGTTGGATACCCTGATAAATGGAAAAATTATGATGGGCTGGAAATAAATGCTGATTCATTTTACCAAAACATGAAGAACGCGAGTATTTGGTCCTATCAAGATAACATAAACCAAATAGGAAAACCGGTAGATCGGACTCGATGGGGCATGACTCCGCCAACAGTCAATGCGTATTATAACGCGACGATGAATGAGATTGTCTTTCCTGCAGGTATTTTGCAATTCCCATTTTTCTCAGCAGATGCAGATGATGCGCTGAATTATGGAGGAATTGCAGCGGTTATTGGCCATGAAATGTCACATGGATTTGACGATTCAGGAAGCCAATACGATAATGATGGCACCTTAAGAAACTGGTGGACGCCTGAAGATTTATCTAGGTTTAAAGCTAAAACGATCCAATTAGGAGCTCAATTTGATCAATATACAGTGGTAGACACCATTCATGTGAATGGTAAATTTACGATGGGTGAAAACATAGGAGACTTAGGTGGATTGAATATTGCGTACGAAGCATTTAAGATGACTAAACAGGGACAATCTAAAAAGAAAATTGACGGCTTAACTCCAGACCAACGATTCTTTTTGGCATGGGCGCAGGTTTGGCGAGGAGCATCCAGACCAGAGATGGCAGCACAAATGATCAAAACAGATCCTCACTCCCCTGGCCAATACAGAACTATTGGTACGCCAGTTAATATGGATGCTTGGTATGAAGCATTTAATGTGAAACCAGGAGACAAATTATACAAGAAACCTGAGGACCGAATTAAAATTTGGTAGGCGAATCATTCAAAGGTTTATGTTATTTAAACTAATAGCATAAACCTTTGAAATTGCTTCAGCCAGATAAAGGTGCATGGATGCCACAGATGCACCGATTAAATTAAAATTAGCACCTCGTTTAATAGCTAATAGCAAACCCATAAAAAAAGGTGACTCTTCGAGTCACCTTTTTTCTATTCGACATAATCCTAAAGGACCTATCTAACTCTTATTTTCCAATCGCAGGATTCGTTTGAATTTCTGTTAATGGAATTCCGTAAATGTAACGTGGATCAGATGATTGAATCACCGCTCCAGCACCAAATGAATTTAAAGGCTCACCACGGCGAAGAACATCATTCGCACGGAAACCTTCCGCAATGAATTCAATTCTACGTTCCATTAAAATAGCCTTGATTAAGTCCGCCTTAGCAAGGGTACCAAAATCATAGCTCGCGTCAGAACGTTTGTGAACGGCAGTTAATAGTGCTAAAGCACGTGTTGCATTACCAGCTTCCGCTTCAGCTTCAGCTAAGTTGAGCAATACTTCCGCATATCGAATGTTGGGTACATAGTCAATATAAGGATTCACTCCGCTGAATTTAGTACTAGAAGGAAAATTAGCTACTGCTGTTTTAGCTACAGTTAATTTCGTCTTGCGATCATCGCTAGCCCGAAATTGTGCTTGGCTATAAATACCCGTAGCTCCTGTATTTAAATAATATTCAACGTTTCCTGCATTGAAGTAATAGCCCAATTGGTTTTGAGTACCTGGTGCGTTTGTTGCATCCATAGGAAATGAGAATATAGACTCAGTTGTCGTATAAGGTGCTTTGAACACGGCAGATACATCAGCTTGTAAAGCATGAGCCACACGAGCAGTAGCTCTGAAAGGCGCAGTTGCAGAAACAATTTTATTTGCTTCCGTGATAACACCTGCGTAATCTGCTTTGGCTAACAATACTCTTGTCTTTAAAGCGATCGCTGAATTCTTGTGTGCACGCGTTGTATTTAACAATGCAGAAGAATAAGAATCAGGTAATTCAGCTTCAGCTTCATTCAAATCTTTTAAAATTTGATCATAAATCTGTGCGACTGAACTACGAGCTAATGCATTGTTTGCAGAAGAAGTCTCTCCTTTTAAACGCAATGGCAATCCTGCAGAAGCACCTTTATCTAAAATAAAAGGCTTTGCAAAATACTGTACCAAAGAGAAATAGGTTAAAGCACGTAAGAACTTAGCCTCTCCTCTGTAATTCGCAGCTAAAGTAGACGAAACTGCAGTAGGATTCGCAGCCAAACCTTCTAAAAATAAATTAGCACGGTTGATCGTAGAATATCCCACCACCCAGAAGTTGGCCAAATACGAATCCGAAGGATCTTGGTTTCCTTGGTACGTAGAATATCCCGTTACCGAGTTCGTCGTACGGTTAACCCAATCCTCTCCACGGATGTCATTATAAATTAAATAACGACCTCCAAATAAACTTCCCGATTTAGCTGAACCATAAAGTCCATTCACTTGGGATAAAACACGAGCGGGTGTATTAAATACCGTCGCATCAGACAAATCTAATTCTGGAACTGCGTTCAAGAATTCCTTATTACAAGAAGAAACCGTCATCGCTAAGGCGATAGACAAGATTCCAATTTTGTTTGTGAATAATTTCATTTTCTTATCTCCTTTAAAATTATAAACCTATGTTAAGACCAATTGTAAATGACCTAGCTTGTGGAATTGAGTTACGCTCAATACCTGAGGCTAAGTTTGTATCTCCATTGGTTGAGATTTCTGGGTCAACACCCGCATACTCTGTCCATAAAAAGGCATTGTTTGCTTGTGCATACACACGAAGACTATTAATACCTAATTTAGTCAAGTTGGCCGGAATCTTATATCCCAAAGTAGCGGTCTGTAAACGAATAAAATCTCCCTTTTGAATATTGGCATCAATTAAGAAAGATGAACCATTCGAAACGTTATCCCCATAAACAGCACGAGGAATGTCAGTAATTTGACCTTCTTTAGTCCAAGAATTTAACACATCTACTGAATTGTTCCATACACGTTGGTCACGTAAACCAGCTTGAGAACCATTGTAAATCAAGTTACCTCCAGAGAAAGTAAAGTTCATTCCAAGATCAAAACCTGCATAACGGAAAGTATTATTAAATCCACCGTAGAATGTTGGCATTGTATTTCCCAAGATTTGTTGCTCTGAAGAAACAGATACTGTACGCGTTCCATCTAACAAAGTCCAAGCATCAGCACCACCTAAATGTAGGTATTGTACTTTAACACCATCTTTTCTAATGTAAATACGACGTCCGTTGGCTGGATTAACTCCACCCGTCTTAACTCCGTAAATTTGTGCAGCTGAATAACCCACCTTCGTAATAGAAGTAGTCTCTAAACCAGATGTTGCCGTTAAAATAGGCGTATTCGCATCTACTAAGGAAGTAACCATGTTTTCATTGGTTGCAAAGTTGACGTTCGTAGTCCAAGTAAATCCTCCATTGTTAATTGGCGTCGCTGTGATAGCTAATTCATATCCTCGGTTATACATAGAACCTACGTTAGCCAAAATTGAGTTTCCAGGAATACCTTTTGAAGGTGCTTGTGGAACGTTCAAGATCAAATTATTGATATCCTTGTTGTAGTAGTTGGCCTCTATTGAAATACGATCGTTTAAGAAACTAATATCGATACCAAAATTGGTCTGCTCACTCGTCTCCCATTTCAAATCCTTATTTCCTGCTTGATTAAACGCCAATGTTGGCGCCGCACCATACAAACCAGAACCAAAAGTAGAAAAAGAACCATAAGCATTAGGAACGTTACCGTTACCCACTTTACCCCATGATGCTTTTAAACGAAGATTAGAAATTTTATTTCCTAGGCTAGTATTTTTGAAGAACTTCTCTTCAGAAACAGTCCAACCGGCTGATACTCCACCGAAGTCACCCCAACGGTTATCCGCAGAAAGAGCAGAGTTACCATCACGACGATAATTTCCACTTAAGAAATATTTACCTGCATAATTATAACTTAAACTTCCTAAATAAGCCTCATAAGAAACTTGGTAAATTCCGTTACCCGCAGCTAAATTAGTTCCAAAATTTCCTTGGAAATCAGTAAAGAAAAAGTCAGCTAATCCTTGGCGCTGAGCTCCCCAGTTTAACACACGTGTTTTTTGTGAATCTGAACCTAAAACCGCTGAGATATTGTGGTTTTCGCCCAACTTCACATTGTATTGTAGCGTGTTAATTAAGTTCCAGTTGTCAGAACGAGCGGTATTGTTGTAAGCATCTCCACTCGCAGCCCAACCATCTCCATTGAATGGATTAAAGAAACGAACATTTTCTGTGTTTCTGCGATCCCATGAATAACTTGTTCTAAAATTCAGACCATCTGTGATCTTGATTTCAGCACCTAAATTGGCAATTAAACGTGTGTTTTCAGAAGTGATTTTATCTAAATCACGAACAACCGCTGGATTAGGAAACTGCGCAGGAAGCAAGTTGTTCATACGACCTACGGTGTTGTTCTCTAAGTTATAATTTCCATCTGGCAAAAACGCTGGTAAGTTAGGTACTTGAGCCACCGCTATACGACCTAATCCTGACGTATTAAATGCACCGCCAGGATTTGATCCCGACATAGGTGCCATATTATACGTATTTGAATAATTGAAATTAGTCGTAAACTTCAACCAGTTTGTTGCTTGGTGATCCATATTGAAACGACCAGAACGACGTTGGAAGCTATTGCTACGTAAAAATCCTTCTTGGTCTGAAAATCCAGCAGAGAAGTAATAAGATGTCTTATCGGTTCCCCCAGTAATTGTCATATTATGATTTTGAGAAAAGGCTGTTTGGTAAACCACTTTTGACCAATCTGTGTCGATTAAAGATCCATCAGGATTGTAATTTGGCAAGAAAGATTGGTTAGCCGAATTTCTTTGAGTTGCAGATACAGCATTTGGATTTAATTTCAATGCATTACCAATCGCCATGTTTTTGTGATACATAAATTGCTCAGCATTTAAAACATCTGGCAAACGAACCGCATCGCTTACACCAGCCCATGAATCAATCGATACTTTAGCTTTTCCTGATTTTCCACGCTTAGTAGTAATCAATAAAACTCCAGCACCCGCACGAGAACCATAAATAGCCGCTGATGCAGCATCTTTCAATACGTCAATCGATTCAATATCGGATGGATTAATATCCGCTAAAGGGTTATTGGTTGTCGAGTTAGCTGAAACGTTATCTGTAGAAATTGGTATACCGTCAATCACCACCAAAGGAAATGAGCTAAGTGATAATGAACTTAAACCACGTACACGAATCACTGGAGGATTATTCAATAAACCATTGGGCTGTGTGATGTTCACACCTGCTGCTTGGCCCGTTAAACCTTGTGAAAAACTTTGTACAGGACGCTCGGCGATCGCCGCTGCTTTAATGGTAGAAGCCGCACCGGTAAATTCAACACGCTTTTTGGTGCCATAACCTACGACAACTACTTCAGAAAGTTGGGTATTGTCAACCGACAATTTAACATCAACCACCGTACGATTACCTACTGTAACTGTTTGAGCATTATAGCCTACAAAGCTAAATACCAATGAAGCTCCTTCACCCACGGAAATGGAATAAGAACCATCTACACTTGATGTGGTCCCTTTGTTGGAACCCTTAGTGCTAATACTGACACCAGGTAATCCGCCACCATCTTCTGAAGAAGTGACCTTTCCTGTTACTGTTCTGTTTTGAGCAAATAACGAGCTAACACTAGCTGCTACCAATACCCAAATTAGTAAGAGTTTTTTCATGTTTGTTTATTTTAATGAATGTTAATGGCAAAATTAAAAAATTATATTTTGTTAAACCGACTTTTTTGCAAATTGTTTCTATTTTTCGTATTAGAAAAAACAAAAACAAGAGAAAAAATAAGAATATAACGTTATTTTAGCTTTAGACTATTAGACTTTTATTATAAATTTTAATTTTTAACCTAAATATAAAAAAGCAAATATTGAAATAACACAAAAAAGGCAGCGATATCGCTGCCTTTTCAATAAATAAATGAATGTGGTTTATTGCCTTGGCTTAATGAATGTCAAGGTATCAACAAATGCACGCAGTGGGTTACCATTGTAATTCCAACTAATATACATTTTCTTCGTGGCCGCATCATAGCGATTTGAATTTGCCACACCAGCTAAAGTAAATTTAGTAATGACCGTAGCATTGGGTGGGTTATTAAACACACGCGCTACTTCATCCGTATTTGGATCAAATTCAACGACTGGAGATATGGCAGGACCATACCAGCTCAAATCATTTTCAGGATCTGGACCT
>CANKVC010000114.1 GCA_947486835.1 Cytophagaceae bacterium
TTATATGATGGGTCACATGGGTTCGAGAAGAACATCATTTATTGAATCAGAAGGCTCCAAAAAGATTCCTGTTGTGGCAGAATCATTGGGCAAAAATCTAGCCAATCCTACGACGGAAGGATCCACTTCTGGAATAGATTTAGTCGTTCAAGAAGTTCAAATCAAAGGAGGAAATTTCAAACTTCGAGAAGGTTTACCCTTCACTGTTCGCGTAAAAAATAGAGGAACTGTTGCACTTCCAAAGGGTACTCCGCTGCCATTAAGTATTAAAATTGAAGGCATGGGAAGTCGGATCGATTATGAATCCTATACGTTTGTAGATGGCGTTGCTCCTGGAGAAACCGTATCTGTGACTAAAAATAATAATGGTCCATGGGTCGGAAATTTTGGTTGGACCCCTGAAACTGCGGGTAAATACATCATGGAAATTCAATTAGATCGCTCAGCGGTTTTAGGTGAAAAAGAACGGTCAAATAACATCTACCGAAAGGCCATTGATGTATCACAATCTGCTGGATTAAACGTATTAATGGTCGAAAAATTATTCCGCGCCGGCGCTGTTTCATGGTCGGCCGACGAGGTGGTGTCACATCTCCAAAAGATGAAAGAAACCTCTTCACCTGCCTTTGGTGCTGCATTAAAAGGAGCTTCGGCGACTTGGAATGTTAAAAGATCGGCTAATTTATTACCAGAATCTAAGGATTATTTAACTAGTTTGGCGCCTATCGTTCGCACGGTCGATTTGGAATATTTAAATCGCTTAGCGATGGCTTGGAAACTAGAAATTCCTGCCTTAAAAGTTGCTGGCGAGGTAGTTACACGGGTATTAAAAACCGTGCCGGAAGCCATGAAATATGATCAAAAAGAATTCACTGTGCCTGCTGGGTCCACAGTTGAATTGATTTTTGAAAATACGGATGCGATGCCACATAACTGGGTGTTAGGGGCTTTAAAAAGTGAAGAGAAAATAGGATTAGCGGCGGACAAAATGATTACCGCTTCAGATGGGGTGGCTAAAAACTACATCCCATCTTTGCCAGAAATTTTAGCTTATACGCCATTGGTTGAACCAAATGGCCGAGTGAAAGTGGTCTTTAAGGCGCCAGCTGTTCCTGGAAATTATCCATTCTTGTGCACATTCCCGGGTCACTGGAGAATTATGAATGGTGTTATGAAAGTTGAGTAATTCTGTGTGAATGGCAAATGTTTTTCAAAGCATTTGCCATTCATCCATTAATTTTTTGCCTAGCTTTGCCGAATGAAATTTGAAATAAGTCATACGGATCCAAGCTCAAAAGCGCGTGCAGGGGAAATAACAACAGATCATGGGACTATCCAAACGCCCATTTTCATGCCGGTAGGAACCGCCGGTACGGTGAAAGCCGTTCATATTTCAGAATTAAGCAAGCCGATTAATGCCCAAATAATTTTGGGAAATACCTATCATTTATACCTTCGTCCAGGATTAGAAATCATTGAAGCGGCGGGTGGCCTGCATCGTTTCAACGGTTGGGATAAACCTATTTTGACCGATTCAGGGGGATACCAAGTGTATTCATTGGCCGGAACTGGAAGAAAAATTGTCGAGGAAGGGGTAAAATTCAAATCTCACATTGACGGTAGCACGCATTTTTTTAGTCCCGAATATGTAATGGACATTCAGCGCACGATCGGCGCAGATATCATCATGGCCTTTGATGAGTGCACCCCATACCCATGTACGTACGAATATGCGAGAAACTCGATGGACATGACGCATCGTTGGCTCGATCGTTGCATTACGCGTTTTGATGAAACAAGTCCAAAATACGGGTACCAACAAGCCCTTTTCCCGATTGTTCAGGGAAGCGTCTATTCCGATTTGCGCAAAGTTTCTGCCGAATATATTGCGTCAAAAAACGCTTTTGGTAATGCCATTGGCGGCCTTTCCGTGGGTGAACCTGTAGAAGACATGTATAAAATGGCAGATGAAGTAACCGATATTTTACCCAAAGACAAACCCAGGTATTTAATGGGCGTGGGTACGCCTGCTAATATTTTAGAGGGAATAGGGCTAGGAATTGATATGTTTGATTGCGTGATGCCTACCAGGAATGCCCGAAATGGGATGATATTTACCACGGAGGGAATCATCAATATCAAAAACGAAAAGTGGAAGTCGGACTTTTCGGTCATCGATCCATTCTTTGCTGAAGACACACATGGCCAATATACAAAAGCGTACTTGCGCCATTTGATTCGTTGCGAGGAGATGCTCGGCCCGATGATCGCCAGTGTTTTTAACCTTAGATTTTACCTTTGGCTTGCGGGCGAGGCTCGAAAAGAAATTCTTGCTGGGACCTTCACGACTTGGAAAAATCGCATGTTGCCACAGTTTATGAATCGCCTATAAACAACATCAAGGAATAGGCAAAACCTTGCTTTCTTTGAAGGTAGATAAGATGACCATCGTGGATGTGGCTGAAACCTCTTCGATTTCGTTTATTTTTTCCAACATCAATTTCTGGTAGGTTGAAATATCTTTTGATATAATTTTCAACATAAAGTCACCCGCACCAGTCACATGGTGGCATTCGATTACCTCGGGAATTTGATTGATTTGATTAACAAAAGATTCCGTCACTTGCTTCTTATGACCCGTCAAAGTCACCGTGACAAAAGTAGTCACACCCAAGCCCACTTTATCTCTATCTAACTGAGCATGATAACTTTGAATGATTCCGGTGGCCTCTAATTTTTTCACGCGCTCAAGCGTGGGAGCAGGGGAAAGCCCGACCTCCTTGGACAACTGCGCGTTGGTAATTTTGGCATTACTTTGAAGTATTTCAAGTAATTGATGGTCAATTTGGTCTAGCTTGATGATGCTCATGATAATTATGTAAAACACAAAATTAGAGAATATTTCATTTAAATTTGCTTTCCTCTTGCATAAATGGGTGTAACGTCTTAATTTTGCATCCACAAATTGCGAAAGTAGCTCAGCTGGTAGAGCGCGACCTTGCCAAGGTCGAGGTCGCGGGTTCGAACCCCGTCTTTCGCTCAAAACAAGAAGGCACCTTCCGGTGCTTTTGAGTTTTACAGGGACGCTTGGGTGGTGGAACTGGTAGACACGCAGGACTTAAAATCCTGTGAGCCGTAACGCTCGTGTGGGTTCGATTCCCATCCCAAGTACGATTAATCGACTGGAGACCTTCAAGCTTGCTTGAGGGTCTTTTTGTTTTAAAATTTATAGGCGTCGATTATCTTTTGCTAAGTCGAGCTAGCAAAGTTCCAACAAGCTTTACTAACTTTTAAAAAGTTAGTAAAGCTAAAGTACCCTAAACGAATGCTCGCTTAGCAACAACGTTTTTTAATTTGCATTTAGTACTTTTGTAACTGATCATTTTGAATATGCAAAAAATAGTCCTCACCATTTGTTCTATAAACTACTTAGCGCAAGCTAAAACCCTTGGTGATTCACTTAAAAAGCACAATCCAACATACCGATATTTTATTGGCCTGGTAGACCGATTGGATAAATCGGACATTCAAAAAGATCAGTTGCCTCCCTACGAGCTCATCGAATTGCATACCATAGGCATCGAAGATTTAGATGAGCTATGTGAAAAATACAACATCACAGAATTAAATACTGCCGTTAAGCCGTTTTTCTTAGATCACATTTATAATACCTATCCTGAAGCAGAAATTGTTCATTATTTTGATCCGGATATTGTGATTTACCAACCCTTAACTGAGATAGAAAAAGGATTGGAAAATAATAGCTTGTATGTAACGCCACACACGCTAAAAGCCTACCCAGACGAGTATGAGCCCCAAGAAAGAGGTTTGCTTAATACAGGGCTCTATAATTTAGGTTTTATAGGTACCAAAAGGTCTGCTACGACAGCTTCATTTTTGGCATGGTGGAAAGATCGCTTACGAGATCATTGTTACATTGATCTAGAAAAGGGTATGTTCGTAGACCAATTGTGGGTGAACTTTGCGCCATTGTATTATGAGGACGTGTATGTAAGTCGGCATTTAGGGTTAAACATGGCCTATTGGAACCTACATGAGCGCGTGATTACCAACGACAATGAGCCGTATCTGATTAACGAAAAATACCCATTGATATTCTTTCATTTCTCTGGATATAGTCCTGAAAAGCCTACTCAAATTTCAAAATATCAGAACCGATATACCTTTCAGGAAAAAGGCGATGTAGCCTCGCTTTTTGATTTTTATGCCCAAGCATTAATCGCGAATGGCCATAATACGTATAAAAAGTTTCCTTGTTTTTACATCAAACCAGCGCCAATATTACCTCGCAAAAGATTCTTGCGCGTCAGAAAATACGCCAGCATGCCATTCCGCTGGATTGTCAATTTCATTGACACCGTTACCTTATAAAATAGAAAACTCAACTCGCCGGTTGGCTTGTCGGCCCTCCTCCGTTTCATTAGAAGCAATAGGTTTTAATGAGCCATACCCTTTCGACTGAATGCGATTTGAGGCTACGCCTGCCGCCAGCAAATACGTTTTAACCGCATCCGCGCGCGCTTGGGACAACTTCTCATTAATGGCATCCGTTCCTGTATTATCCGTATGTCCAGAAATCTCAATACGCAAATCCGCATTTTCGTTCATCACTTGGACTAATCGTTTTAATTCGGGATCGGATTCAGGAGTTAAAGTCGCTTTTCCAAGTTCAAAGAACAAATTATTAATGGTCATTTTAGCTCCTTTGGCGATGGCCGCCATCACTAAATCTTTTTCGTCCAATTCCAAATACCGTCCCCTTAATTTGCTCAAATCCAAGTTGATTGAACTCGGCAAAAACCCATTAGCTTTCGCTGTGATGCCATAATTTACCCCATAAGGGAGTACTAATTTATATAAGCCCGTCGAAGGATCCGGTTTTGCCGTACCTAATAATTGGCCCGTTTTTAAATCCTCATACGTAATTTCAGCCCCTTCAGGCACCACATTTAAAATTTTATTTAACACCTTTCCTGACACTAAAACGACTGCCTCAGATGTTTCACTTGAACCAATTCGTGGACTTGACTTGACGTCTTGTTGGGCCAATACAGGTGCCTCCGCTTTCTTCGGCTCAGCAGGAATTTCGGGTTCCTTTTCCACTGGCATTCGAAAAATATCTTTCTTCCCCATTGAATTTTTGCTCGACAAAAAATACGCAAAATCCCCTTTAGCAGATAAGCTATAATAAGCATCATATTCCTCTGAGTTTATAGGTGCGCCTACATTGACAGGTTTGCGCCAAGAAGTCCAAGACTCATCCAAACGTTTAGAGACATATATATCTTGGCTTCCCAAGCCACCCGGTCGGTCAGAAGAAAAATATAAAGTCTTTCCATCGGCCGCTAAAAAAGGCGTTGTTTCCGAAAAATCGGTATTAATGCTTGGCCCAAAATTCTGCGGCTTCGTCCAATACCCATTTCTCAAAAAACTTACATACATATCATCCCGATCACTATTTTTCTTCTCGGAAAATGCCAGCAAAAGTGCCTTCCCATCCATACTTAAATAGCCATATTCATTTTTTCCACGACTCAATTTTTCATACGAAGGAATATTGATTTTTTCCGGGATAGACCAACCCGAAATCAATTTTTTGGCGATAGAAAAACCGCGTGTCTCATAGTTTCCTTGCACATAAGCACCCTTCAAAAGGATGGTTTGCCCATCAGGCGATATTGATAAAATCGTATTGTATTGATCTCGATTTAATGCATCTGGCATCCTGAAAGCAGTACTCCAAACGCCATTCACATTTTCAGAATACCAAATATCTTGTGATCCCTTGACTGTTTCAGAACCCTGTGAGCCGTATTTATTAGACGGATGATTTTTTCTGCCAAAATATAAGGTCTTGCCATCTGGCGCCATGACCGGATTTAATTCGGAAAATTCACTATTGATCGCCGAGCCTAAACTCTCGGGTTGCTTTTGGCCAACGGCAAATTGCGCACATAAAATCCCCATAAATAGCAACAAACAATTCCTCATTACACTTCCTTTTTACCGCGATAAATCCACTTTTTTTCCATTTTTTCTGGTTCATAATTCATCAAATAAGTGACTAAATCCTCTGGATTTGATTCAATATGTAAAGCCGATAAATTCCGTTCCTTCAAAAATCCCTCTTGGACCATGTGGTCTAAATGCTTAATTAAATGATCATAATAGTGCGCTGTATTTAAAATGCTAATGGGCATTTGATGCAAATCCAATTGCTTCCAAGTCAACATCTCAAAAAGCTCATCCAGCGTCCCAAACCCACCCGGCAGCGCAATAACAGCGTCCGCCATTTCAGCCATCATTTCCTTCCGTTCATGCATCGACTGCGTCACATGACAAGTCTGAATCCCTAAATGTTTCACTTCCCAGGGCTCCATAAAGGAAGGAATTACCCCAATCAATTCACCCCCAATGCGTAAATATTCATCCGCCAACACGCCCATCAACCCAACGCTTCCGGCCCCGAAAATAATCTTACAATCATGTTTTTTTAGTGAACGAACAAGCTTAATCGCCTCTTGCTCATATACGACGTTATGCCCCTTCGATGAACCACAATAAATCAAAATATTTTTAGACATAGGTCAATTTTTTTATAGCCTCCGCGAAGCTCGTAAACTTAAACGTAAATGTTAACTCTTTTTGTATTTTTTGACTTGAAACAAAATTTCCTCCCGTCACCAAATCGGCCATTTCTCCTAAAATAATGTTTAAAAACCATATAGGTATCGCCGGAAAAAATAAAGGTCTTTTTAGTTTTTTTGCAATCATTTTGATCATTTCACCGTGCCTAATGGGCTCTGGTGCCACCGCATTATACACACCAGTGGCAGAAGAATTAATCAAAGATTGATGAAAAATTTCGACCAAATCATCGATGTGAATCCAAGATTGCCACTGCTTCCCCGTGCCTAAAATTGCCCCAAAAAACCAATAAACGGGTCGAGCCAACACTCGGAAAATTCCCCCTTGGCTCGCCATAACTAGACCTGTTCTCAACTTCACCACTCGGATTCCTTGGTCTGTAAAAGGATCCACACTTTTCTCCCATTCCTGAGTACATTCGGCGACAAAATCCACCCCTGGATTCGAGGTTTCAGTGCAATTTAATTCCCCAGTATCCGAACCATAATACCCAATTCCTGAAGCAGAAACGACTGTTTTCACTTGGTGGTTGGTGAGCGCTAACGTGTCAACTAACAACCTTGCGCTTTCAACTCTTGAGTCTACAATTTCTTTTTTACGCGCGACGGACCAGCGTTTTTCTGCAATCCCCGCGCCGGCTAAATGCACAATGGCGTCTACATTTTGCAAGGCCAAAGGGTCCATGTAATGTTCCTTCACATTCCATATAAAATCACCCCCCGATCGAGATAAAATAGCGACAGTATGGCCTTCAGATTTCAACTTTTCAGTCAATGCCCTTCCGATTAAACCCGTCCCTCCCGTGATTAAAATAT
>CANKVC010000115.1 GCA_947486835.1 Cytophagaceae bacterium
ACAGGCGAATGGGACTTCTGAAACTTGGTTAAATGAGTTAATATGGCGTGATTTTTACAGCAATATTTTATTTCATTTTCCACACATAAGTAACGGATTAGCCTTTCGAAAGGAATATGATCATATCCAATGGAGAAATAATGAAGTTGAATTTGAGGCCTGGAAACAAGGAAAAACAGGATATCCCATGGTCGATGCCGGTATGCGAGAATTAAATCAAACGGGTTTTATGCATAACCGAGTTCGCATGGTGGTGGCCAGTTTTTTAGTTAAACATTTATTGATTGATTGGCGCTGGGGTGAAACATATTTTGCAGAGAAGTTGCTTGATTTTGATTTTTCGGCCAATAATGGCGGTTGGCAATGGGCAGCCGGTTCTGGTTGTGATGCGGCACCCTATTTTAGGGTATTTAATCCAAGCCTGCAAGCACAAAAATTTGATCCTAAATTAATTTACATCAAAAAATGGGTTCCTGAATTACAGGAACTTAGCTATGTAACTCCTATTGTTAATCATGAGTTTGCTAGAAAACGAGTGCTTGAGGTATATAAGAAAGCTTTGGGTAAATAAATTGTTAATAAACGGACTTTCCTTGGACCAAATACTTTTCTAAGTCAATACTGAGGAATCCTATTTTTAGATTGACTTCCATTTTAAAGGGTATTTGGTATTTATCTTGGCTAATCCATAATCTAATGGCATCTTCATCCTTAAACATATTGTTTTTGGGTAATACCAATGAAGTTCGAATGCATTTCTTAGAGCCAAATTTTCCGTCTATGCTTTCAAATCCTTTGACAATAAATAATATGTCATAAATGGTTCCGTCAAATAGAATTTTTGCACTTAACGACTGACCCACTTTCATTTGGGTTAAATTTTTATCTCTTAAAAAGAAATAACCGCTAATGATATCCATCATTCCTTTTGAAATAGGAAGAGTTTTGTTTACTGGCGTGTTTTGGGGGGAATAAATTTTTGCTAACCCTAGGCTTTGGTCAAAAGTAACGGTTTCATTTTTTTTATATCGTCCTTCCATTTTTCTCATTTCTGTTTTTAATGGCAAACGTGTTTCTATGGCTAAGTTGGCTGACCAATAATCAACGACAGGACTAAATACATTTAAAATGCCAATCGTTTTGCCTTCAATTTCAATTTTTCTAGTGGGGGTGGCTTGTATAAAAATCACATTAGGTGAGCTTTTTACGGTGGCGCTTGCCGCATTAATGAATCCTAGGTGAATCCGATAGTCTAATATTTCAGTTTGATCCAAAAACGATAAATCTTGCCCGCATGCACTTTTAGTAATGATCAGCAAACTGATGAAAAATAAGTAAAATTTTGCTGGAATAATGGTTTTTGACACGTTAAATGAGTATTTTAAAATTGAATTTTTTTATCCAATTAGTTTATCTTAAAAATTGATTAATTATTAATGCGTATTTCCTATTTTTGTTAAAGCGTATTGAAAGATACAATTTCAAAAAAGAACATTCAAAATTATCAATAAATAAACATGGCAAAACAATCAGGCGATGCACAAGGCCTAGCTTCTGAAAAATTAAAAGCACTTCAAACTACATTAGAAAAATTAGATAAGGCTTATGGCAAAGGAACTGTCATGCGATTATCTGATAGTAAGGTGATGGATGTTCCTGTTATTTCAACGGGCTCATTGGGCCTCGACTTAGCATTAGGGATTGGAGGAATTCCTCGTGGTCGTGTTGTGGAGGTATATGGTCCTGAATCATCTGGGAAAACTACCTTGACGCTACATTGTATTGCTGAAGCTCAAAAAGCTGGAGGTCTTGCGGCATTTATCGATGCGGAACATGCATTTGATCGTGCCTATGCTGAAAAACTGGGTATTGATACAGAAAATTTATTGATTTCTCAGCCAGATAACGGCGAACAAGCTTTAGAAATAGCAGAACATTTAATTAGTTCTGGTGCTATTGATATTATTGTGATCGATTCGGTGGCTGCTCTTGTTCCTAAAGCTGAGATTGAAGGCGAGATGGGTGATTCTAAAATGGGACTCCAAGCTCGATTGATGTCGCAAGCATTACGAAAATTGACCGGAACCATTAATAAAACGGGTTGTTGCTGCATCTTTATCAATCAGTTGCGTGACAAGATCGGAGTAATGTTTGGAAGTCCAGAAACAACAACAGGAGGAAATGCACTTAAGTTTTATGCTTCAGTACGATTAGACATTCGTAGAGCAGGTCAAATTAAAGAAAGCGCTGATTCCATTACAGGTAACCGAACTAGAGTTAAAGTTGTAAAGAACAAATTAGCGCCTCCATTTAAAGTGGTTGAGTTCGATATTATGTATGGAGAAGGTATTTCTAAAGCCGGTGAAGTATTAGATTTAGGTGTTGACCTCAATGTAATTGACAAATCAGGCTCTTGGTTTTCTTATAATGGAAATAGATTAGGACAGGGACGTGATGCCGTGAAGGATTTGATTAAAGATAATCCTGAATTAATGGATGAATTAGAAATGAAAATTAAAGAAAAAATCAAGGGCAATGAAAATGTCTTGTTAGACAAGGAAGTAGTACCCGAAGTGGAATAGACAGACGTTAAGTTTAAAACAAAAAGGGAGTCATTTTTTTGACTCCCTTTTTATGTTAATTAGAACTTAAGTTAAATCGATTAAACAACTTCCTAACCGTTTTCTCTACGGATTTGTCCGTTTCCATAGCCTCAGAGATGGATTGAACTGCATGAATGACTGTGCTATGGTCTCTTCCTCCAAAATGATACCCAATTGATTTTAAAGGTAGGTTTGTTAATTCTTTAAGCATATACATGGCTACTTGCCTAGGAAATACATTTTCTTTTTTCCGACATTTTCCTTGCAATGTTTGTAGGTCCACATCAAAGTGAAGGGTCACTACGTCTAGTATGTTGTCAACACTTAATTCTTTTTCCTGATCATTTACGATACTCTTTAGTGTTGTTTTTGCTAACTCAATATCTATTTCTTTTCGTGTTAATGAAGCCTGCGCCATTAACGAAATGATAACTCCTTCTAATTCCCTTACGTTCGTCTGAATGGAGTTAGCTAAATACTCTAAAACATCAATATTGATTTGAATTCCATCATCTTGAAGTTTTTTCTGAATAATGGCTATACGTGTTTCGAAATCCGGTTGCTGTAAATCAGCTGTTAATCCCCATTTAAATCGACTAAGTAAACGATCTTCCATTCCAGCTAAATCTCTAGGTGCACGGTCAGAAGATAGTATGATTTGTTTTCCTGATTGATGTAAATGATTGAAAATATTGAAAAAAGTTTCCTGCGTTTTTTCTTTTCCTGAAAGGAATTGAACATCATCTATTATGAGTACGTCGACTTGCAAGTAAAAATTGGTAAAGGTTTCAATTGAATTGTTTCTAATCGCATTAACAAATTGATTCGTGAACTTTTCTGTTGACACGTACAAAACAAATTTTTCAGGGTATTGGTCTTTAATTTGATTGCCAATGGCTTGTATTAAATGTGTTTTCCCTAATCCCACACCACCATAGATCATTAATGGATTAAAAGAAGTTAAACCAGGCTTGTTCGATACAGCCATTCCTGCTGCTCTGCCTAGTCGATTACAGTCTCCTTCAATAAACTTATCAAATGTATATTTAGGGATTAAATACGAATCAAGTTCTAAAGAATCTAAATCTTTAAATTGGAATGGGTTTTTAGCGCTCGAAGGTTGATTATTTGGATACTTATCAGAATAGGAATTATATGTATTTTGGTTTGAATGGTTGGTCGGTAAATTAAAGGTAATAGGCGGGTTCTTTCGATCCCCTTTGTCAATGACAACGGAATATTCTAACATTCCATTTTTACCGATCACTAGGTCAATCGCTTTTCTGAAAATGGATACATAATTTTCTTCAAGCCACTCATAAAAAAATTGTGAAGGAACTTCTAGTGTAAGTGTATTATTTGAGAATTTTAAAGGAACAATGGGAGTGAACCACGTATTGAAATTATGCTCTGATATATCTTCTTTGATTATCATTAAGCATTTATTCCACAATTCGTTAACTCCTATTTGCATTTTTATTCTAATAATTGGTAATATGGGTCACTAAAGTTTTAAATGAAAAATCCCTTTGAGGCATTATTTCATGTAAATTTTTATAAAATGATTTTAAGGCATTTACTAAAAAAATGTAAAATTTATTTTTAGCGGGGTGACAAAAATAGTAAAATTCGGGGTTCTTACAAATTTGAAAAACAAATAAATCTGTCTTTTTTTTATAAAAAAAATGGATAAAAATTTGGAACTAAAAATTGTTCAATTTTTATAGCGCTTATTCGTGTTTTGACTTGAAAAAGTTAAATAAAAAAAAATAAAATTATTTTGAATAAAAAACGTATTTATTTTTGTTTCTTTTTTCAAAAAATTATCTAAATGATTGATTATCAGTATATTATACGATAAATATAAATATTGTTTACTAATTTACGACGACTAAACTTTTTGGTAAAATAATTATTTTAACCTTTGAATCTTCTGAAATTAATGATTCTCCATCTATGTGATAACATATTCCCTTTTTTATCGAAAATTCAAATATATCGTTTGATTTTATGGCTACTTTGGGGTGCGATTGAATGGTTTTTAAAAATAGTCTGATTCCAAGTTGGGCTTTTTCAATAAAATGCAGTGGACTTATCTTAACAACTTCAAACAGAGCATCTTGAATATTTGATAACGGTGATATATATGCGTTATTACCAAATTGGTTTGCATTTGCAATGCTAAGGGAAAAAACATATTCCATTTGATTGTTTATTTCAATTTGGATCGGAACATATCTTAGGGATGAACTAAGGGTAGATTTTATATAATTCCAAAAACCTCGGTGTTGGGTTTTTGAAAATTCTTCTGCTACATAAGCGTCAAAACCTATACCTGCCGTGCAAAAAAATGGTTTTGAATTCCATGTTAAGCTATCTATTACCATATTTTTACCATGTAAAGCCATATTTAAAGCGGATTTGAAATCCATAGGTATATTCAAATGCCTAGCAAGCCCATTTCCGGATCCAATGGGGATAATTCCTAAGGGCATTTTGGTATGAATTAATTCTGATGCCACTTCGTTTATAGTCCCGTCTCCCCCTACGACTATTATTTTAGAAGCTTGTTGGCTAATCGCCAATTTGGCTAATTCTCCACCGTGACCAGAATATTCTGTAAAATGTAGACTTGAATTTTCAATTTTATTCAATTTTTGAATCAATTGAGCTTTGCTTGATGTACTTTTGCTACCTGATTTTATATTTATAATAAAGAATATCATACGTTATTTTTCAGGCCGTAAAGTTAACATTAAATAATTCGATATGTACCAAATAGGTGATGTTCATGAAATTGATTTTTCTTTTACTCAGGATGAAGTAAATGAATTTTGTAAAATATCTGGTGATTTTAATCCATTGCATTGGGACGAAGTCTATGCATCAAAAACCCAGTTTAAGCAACCCATTATTCACGGAGCTTTAATTGCTAGTATCTTTTCTAGAGTTATGGGGATGGAATTTCCTGGTGAGGGAAGCGTTTATTTAAAACAAATTACTGAGTTTAAAAGACCTTTGTTTGTAGGAGTGACCTACACAGCAAAATTTCAAATAGAATCCATTAATAAAGAAAAGCATATCGCTGAAGTTAAAACGCAAGTCTATGATCGTGAACGTGGGAAATTGATGGTTGACGGCATGGCTACAGCCTTACATCTAGACAAATTTTAACAAAAAAAAAGCCTGAAATTTCTTTCAGGCTTTTTTTTACAATTTAATAAATTACTTAGAAGCGTTCTTTTGGTTTTGAACCTCAGTACGAATTTCTTGTGATAAAGTTTTTAATTGTTGAAGACCACCTCTAACGCGTGTTCCTGCTGCTTGATTTCCTTTATCATAGAATTTTTCGAAATCTGATTCTAATGATAATACTAGATCCTTCACTTGTGCAAATCTGCTCATAATAATAATTTTTAGGTTGTAAAATATTTAGATTGTCTTTATGGCCCGTTTAAAGGCTTTTATAATACGAAATTTAGACAAATTTTTAATTCTCGCAAATTTTTCCAACTAAAAATCACAAAAAAAAGTGAAAAAAGTCAAAAAAATTAAATTTTAACCTCTTTTTCTAGTTTATTTAGAATAAAAGCCTTCTTTAAGTTGCTTTTGCACTTTAGCAAAACACTCTGTCGTGTAACGTATATCCTCAAGCGTATGTGAGGAAGTTGGTATGATCCTTAACATAATTTGTCCCTTCGGAACTACTGGGTAGACAACTATGCTACAGAAAATACCCATGTTTTCTCTAAGGTCACGAACAAGTTTTGTCACTGCTTCAATGTCATAATCACCATGTAAAAATACGGGAGTTACTGGAGATTGAGTTTCGCCAATATCGAATCCCTTTTCTCTTAAGCCTTCTTGAAGTGCTTTTACATTAGCCCATAATTTTTCTCTTAATTCAGGATGCTTTTTTATTAATTCAAGTCGCTTCATACCTCCAATAACAAATGGCATTGGCAATGCTTTTGCATAGGTTTGAGACCTCATATTATATTTTAAATACATAATGATATCTTTTGGCGCTGCTACAAATGCTCCAATGGCTGCCATTGATTTAGCAAAAGTTGAAAAATATAGATCAATGCCATCCGTACAATTTAAAAATTCACCTACGCCACGTCCATTTTCTCCCATAGTTCCAAATCCATGCGCATCATCAACAAGTAATCGGAAATCAAAATCCTTTTTCATTTCAACAATTTTATCCAGCGCGCCCACTTTTCCCGACATTCCGAATACACCTTCCGTAATAACAAGAATTCCTCCTCCTGTTTCCTCCGTTCGCTTTTTTGCACGCTCTAAATTCTTTCTTAAAGAATCCATGTCATTGTGATTAAACTTATAATAGGCACCCATTTTTGCTTTATGCAAGCGAATACCATCGATCAAGCAAGCATGTGATTCTGCATCATATACAATGATATCACGATGATCTACCATACATTCTACCAGCGACATCACTCCTTGGTATCCATAATTAAGTAGGAAGCAGTCTTCTTTACCCACAAAATCAGCTAATTGCCTCTCGAATTCCTCGTGTTCATTCGTATTTCCAGACATCATTCTAGCTCCCATAGGGTATGCTAGGCCGTATTTAGCTGCAGCGTCAGCATCTGCTTTTCTTACTTCAGGGTGATTGGCCAGTCCTAAATAGTTATTTAAG
>CANKVC010000116.1 GCA_947486835.1 Cytophagaceae bacterium
TGCCACTTCACGAAGTTCGTTTTTAGTGCGTCGCCAAAAAACGAATACGCCACTTCAGGCTTTGGTCGTTTTAAATGATCCAACATTCTTGGAGGCCTCGAAGCAAATGGGGATAAGGATGTCAAAACAAAGTAATTTACATGTATCCATCAAAGATGCCTATGTGAGGTTGACCGGCCGAGAACCTCAGGATGGAGAAATTAATATTTTAGTTGAATTGCAAAAAATTGAATGGGCTAAATTTAAAAAAGCCCCAGAGAAGACAAAGGGTTGGTTATCCGCGGGCATGTCAAAAATAGATTTGAAAGAAGTGGATCGACCATATGTCGCATCTTTAGCCGTGGTGGCAAATACTATTATGAATTCGGACGCTACGATAACGAAAAGATAAGAATATGGGGAATCATCACGAAGATACTTGTCGATTAAATCATCCAGATTTTCAATCATTGGATCAGGGTTTGGATCGAAGAAATTTTCTCCAGAAGACCGCTATGGGTTTAGGTGCGGCCGCATTGCAAGTGTTAATGGGCGGCCAATCATTGCAAGCAAAATCCATACAAGATCAGATATTAGAAGCGCTACCCAAGATTGCACCCAAAGCGAAGCGAGTAGTCTATTTATTTATGAGTGGGGGACCTTCCCAATTTGAGACGTTCGATTACAAACCTAATTTAAAAAACATGTTTGGCGAAGGCCTTCCGGATTCCGTTCGTAAGGGCCAAAGGCTAACGGGAATGAGTGCGAATCAAGCCGTTTTACCCATTGTTCCTTCCTTGTATAATTTTAAACAATATGGAGAGAACCGAACATGGGTGAGTGAGTTATTGCCTTACACGGCTCAAGTAGCGGATGAATTGTGTGTGATTAAATCGATGTATACCGAGCAGATCAACCATGATCCTGCGATTACCTTTTTTCAAACGGGGCATCAATTGCCAGGCAGACCGTCGATCGGTTCTTGGTTGAGTTATGGTTTAGGAAGTGAAAATCAGAATTTACCCGCATTTATTGTGATGGTTTCTAAAAATGCTTCTAAGGATCAGCCGCTATACTCTCGATTATGGGGAAATGGTTTTTTGCCTTCGGAGCATCAAGGAGTTCAATTTAGGTCAAGCAAGGATCCCGTTTTATATTTAAATAACCCAGAAGGTTATGACGGAGAAGATCGAAAGGAAATGCTTGAATATCTGAAGAAATTAAATCAGGCTCAAAATCAAACATGGGCTGACCCTGAAGTTGAAGCTCGGATTTCCCAATATGAAATGGCATTTCGCATGCAGACTTCTGTTCCTGAAGTCATGGATGTGAGCTCTGAATCAGATGAGGTATTTGATCTTTATGGTCCAGGAAGTAGGGATAAAGGTACATTTGCCGCGAATTGTTTGTTGGCCCGAAAATTACTAGAGAAAGATGTGCGTTTTGTTCAATTATATCACCAAGGCTGGGATCATCATGACGCATTACCTAAAAATATAATTACTCAATGCAAGCAGACGGATCAAGCGACCGCTGCTTTGATTCAAGATTTAAAAAGAAGGGGTATGCTAGAAGATACCTTAGTGGTGTGGGGTGGAGAGTTTGGACGTACTGTTTATTCCCAAGGTAAACTTTCAGCGAATGGCTATGGGAGAGATCATCATCCCAAATGCTTTAGTATGTGGATGGCTGGTGCTGGGGTAAAACCAGGTAGCTATGGGGAAACAGATGATTTTAGTTATAATATTTCGAAGGATCCAGTACACGTGCATGATTTTCATGCTACCATGTTACATCTATTGGGAATCAATCATGAGGAGTTAATTTTCAAATCGCAAGGAAGAAGGTTTAGGTTGACAGATGTGCACGGGAAAGTAGTGAAAGGTGTATTGTCCTAATTCATTTATTTATAATCAATAGCTTGTCCAGTATGACATTGGCGGAGTTCATTTTAATAATATATTGTCCATTGGGGATTGAATGAATTTTAATTTTTATGGTGTCTTTCGAATTTTGGAAGAGCCATGTTCCTAAAATAATTCCTCTTAAATCCATTAACAGGATTTCTCCAGCACCCGTCTCTTTAAGAATTTCAATCGTTAAATGGTCCCCAATCATCGGATTGGGATAAATTGAAAAACCATTAAAGTTTTCGGGAATATTGAAAACCATTTTTTGAAATTCAGAGAAGCATGATAGCAGGGGATTGGATGCTAAATTAAAATTTCGCTTAGCCCTCACTTGATGCAGACCATTAACAGCCATTTTCAAAATCGCGTTTGTGTCCAATATTTTTGATGGTCCCACAATCCATTGATAACTGTCAACCACATCAAAATTTCGCGCTTTAATAAAAAAGGTGCCGTTTTTTTCTAAAATTGGCATGAGGGGTAATGTCCGTCCAAATATATATTGCTCAATACTTGGAATAGACCAGCATCCATATTCATTTCTAGTTTTTAAATGGTATTTGCCAGACTGATTCACCTTTATTGAATCAGTGGTTTCCCCCGTATTCCATAAATATCCAAAAGCGGGGCTGGTCTTTAATGTGACAAAATTCCCAAGGCAAAATTGGTTCGATGGAAACGATTTAGTGACAGGTTGTTTTTCTATAGGAAAGTAAAAGCTAGTGACTGGGTCGCTCGGTGGGGACCAGCAATCTACTGAGTCTTGTATTACGACGGTGTAGGTTTGTGGTATTTTTGAATAAATAAATGATTGGGTTTCGGAGCTAGACCACATCCATGATTTTGCATTTTTGGTGGTCTCTAAAAAGGTGGAATCTCCTCGGCAAAATCCTGCATTTCTAATGGTCACTATTTGTGGCTTTGTGGGGGTGGGATGGATAATAATTTTAAGAGGATTTGACCATGCCGACCAGCATTTTCCATCCAACGTTATTTTAGATTTAAAAACCTCCACACCAGCTTTTTTCCCAACATAGGACAAATTTTTTGTCGTTTCCCCCATACTCCACAAATATTTGTTAGCATCATTTTTGATTGAAATAAGTAAAGAGTCATTTTGGCAAATGGCTTTTTGGGGACTAAATAGTAGAGGAGGTTCTGGGGTTTTATGAACACCTACGATTACCTTTTCACTCCGATAAAAACATCCTGCTTTGGAGATGATTGCCTGGTAAGTTCCTGCATTTGCCACTTCTTTGATGATCGGATTTTCACTATAGCTATGCCCCTCTTTTTCCCAAACATGAAATTGCGAATCCGATGAATAATTTAGTTTGATCTCTATGTTTTCGTTTTCGCAAACGAAAGAGTCAAAGCTTGATTCTACTGTAAAATTAGGTCTTTTTAAGCCGGGTAAAACAACCAGCATTGGATCTGCAAATTCACCTTCACAGATAACATTTATCTTTGTTTCATTTGGGCTATATACCATTAAATCTTCCTCGGGTGACCTATAATCAATTCCGCCATTTAAATTTTCATATTTTAATGGTACCGGACATCCTTCCACATGCAGTAAATAGGATTCTTCGTCGCACCTTAATTGCGTCGAGTATCGAAGAAATAGTTTTTCTTTTGGAAGAATTATTTCCTTCAAGTCATATACATCAGGTTCTGCGGGTACCTCAGTAGGTATGGAAATTACTTCTGGATTATCACTTGGGTTTGCCGGGAGTGTTGTAGATGGTTCTGGTATTAAAGTTGGTGGAGGAGTTGAATTGGAAGGTGTTCCCGAGACAGGAATAGGAGGAACTGTCGGTGTAATAGGTTTAACAATGGCTGGAATACTAACCCTGATGGCCGTTTTGGGACTTTCGCAATTATTTACTTTTTGGGAAACCCAACGAACTAATTCAATCGCTGAGGTGCCCGTATTAATAGGTACGGCTACGCTAAGGGTAGTTGCTGTGCTGATTGCTTTTGTATCATTTTCGTTTAAGTACCACATGTTATTTGTACCACCTGTCGCTTTAAAAATAATGCTACTTTCCAACAAGGTGGCCGTTGGCGTACCGGCATTGCTGGGCGCGGCTGGAACATTGAATGCCTGTGCGGATGTACCTAATGAAGGCAAACTTTCACAACCGAGTTTTAGGCAAGTAGCTTTATATATTTTTGGATTTAGATCGGTATGAGTAACAAAAATTTTGGCACCTGTTCCCAGTTTGTTTTCATTTTCATCGTACCATTGAGTCACATAGGGAGAACATCCTGTCGAGTTAATAAAAATAGGAGCCCCCAGGCAACCCGTATACATAGAGGATGAATGAATAAGTTGGGGACTTGATTTTATGGTTAAGGTTACCTCATTGGATGTCCTTGGGCATGAACTTACTTGATTTTCATTATTCAAAGAACCTTCATTATCATTGTTTAAGGTGATGGAATATTGAATTCTAATTTTAAATCGTTGCCCTTGAAGTGAGGCGGGAGCGTTGTTAATGGTTAAGTTTTTGGTTTGGCTTCCCTTAAAATTTGCGTCGTCAGAAATATCTGTAAAATTGCCCCCACCTATTGCCCGCGTCCATTGAAATGAAATAGCCTTTGACGCACTAATTTCTGGCATTTGAACTTCTAAAATTCCAATTCCCCTTTCGCAAATACTTGGGTTTAAAATACTGGAAATTTTTGTTAGGGTGATTTCAGCGGCTTGAGAATAAATAGTGCACGAATTTAATGCGACTTTAACTCGATATAAAGTGCCCGTGGGGCTGTTGGCATCGCCGCTTGGGAATATTTGATATGCATTTAAATTGGCTCCCGTAATGGGGGAATAATTCCCATCTTGAGGCCTTTTTCTTTCCCATTGATAGCTGGATCCTGCCGTGGCTTGGCAGATCATTCGGATACTATTTCCATCACAATCCGTCTGACTTTTAGGGTGCAGATTTATAGTTGGACCTTGACTAAAAGCCAAAAAATCAAATAAAATAAAATAGAGCAAAAATGATAATTTCATCAGAACTTCTGGGTTTGAAGTCCTGAAATAAGTCAATAATTGGCCTCGAAATTTTGTTTTAAAATTTTGATCGAAAAATGATCAGCTTGCTGATAAAAAAAAATACAAACCCTTGGCTAGCAAAGGTTTGTATTTTATCACTTACTTGGTTTTATATATCACAGATTTTTACCGCTTGTTCCAAAGAAGCCATTTTGTCTTCTCTTGCCGGTATAAATTCTTGACCAATAAATCCTTTGTATCCTGTATCGTAAATCGCCTTAATAATTGGGGCATAGTTTAATTCTTGCGTCTCATCTATTTCATGTCGGCCAGGAACGCCACCCGTATGGTAATGAGAAATATATTGATAATTTTTCTTAATGGTCGCAATTACGTCGCCTTCCATAATTTGCATGTGGTAGATGTCATAGAGCAACTTAAACTTATTGGATCCAACCATTTCGCATAATACGGAACCCCATTCAGTATGATCACACTGATAATCCTTGTGGTTTACCTTTGAGTTCAACAACTCCATGGAAATAGTGACATCATGCTTTTCAGCTGTTTTCATGATTCGCTGAAGTCCTTTTTTACAATTCAAAAGTCCTTGTTCATCGCTAAGTCCATCTCTATTTCCGGAGAAAGTGATTAGGTTTTTAACCCCTGCTTTGGCAGCACGAGGAATCAAGTCCTCGTAAAACTCCACTAATTTATCGTGGTTTTGGATCTTATTGAAGAAATTGGGCAATCCCATTTTTTCTGGATATTTACCCCAACCAATCGCCGCGGTCATGTCATGTTTTTTTAGGATATCCCACTCGTCTGGTCCTGTTAACTCAATGGATTGTAAACCGATTTTTTTTGCGTTTACTACAAGTTCTTCAAAAGGGATTTTATCATAACACCATCTGCAAGCAGAATGATTTACTTTTCCTTTTAAATCGGCACCAACTTGCGTGTCGGCCTCTTTAAAGCGGTGTTCCATCGAGGTGCCTAAAAAACCAATTCCAGCGAGTCCGGCTGAATTTTTCAATAGGTCTCTTCGACTCATGTCATTTTTCATAGGTTTAGTTTTATGTGTTTCTAATTTTAATTTTTCCAAATACCCAACAAAGTAGCTGTTTCAAGCGCCATTTTGGTGTTATATTTTCGGGCAATTTTTTTATATCTAAATAGGTCAATAATGGTTCCAATCAAGAGAAAACCTCCCGTAAAAAAATACAGAAGACCAAGTCCAATTCGATCGGTGATAAATCGATGTAAGCCAGCAAACCCTAAAAAACCGGCCAATATACAAATCAATATAAGGCTAGTTTCCCTTCTCTTATTTAAATAAAGAGCCGCAAATTGCTCTTGTTGGCCTTCATCCAGTCCATCCAAAATTTCTTTTACCGAGCTTGATTCTTCCGCATCTAAATTAGAGAAAAGTGGAATCAAGTTGGTATTCATGTAGGGTTTTATTAAATATTGGAAAGTAATTTTAACACAAAATTTTCGCTTATGCTAAATAACATATTTGGAAAAATTCCTAAAAGAATTGTGATCGCACCTAGTGAGTATAAACTCAGGGTTTCCGTTAGCGTTAAATCGTTCATCGCCCATGTAGCGTTTAAGGTATATTGCTTGCCTAAAAATACTTTTTGGAATGTCCACAATAAATATCCCGCTCCCAATAAAATCCCCAATGCTCCTATAATCGAATAGATTGGATTTAATAATGGGCTGGTGAATGCTCCCATTAAGCTGAAGAATTCGCCGATAAACCCTGAAAATCCAGGTAGACCCAAGGAGGCAAAAATAGCTACTCCTGAAATGAGTGTGAAAACAGGCATTTTGGTGGCAAGGCCTGAATAGCTGTCAATATCTCGGTTGCCCGTTCGGCTATATAAAACACCTGCCATTAAAAATAACATGGCCGATAAAATACCATGGGAAATTAGTTGGAATATGGCACCTTGCCAACCTTCTACATTGAAGGCTGCGATTCCCAATAATACAAATCCCATGTGAGAAATGGACGAGTAGGCGACCAGTTTTTTGATATCCTTCATGGCTAAGGCATTATACGCCCCATAAATAATGGAAAGCGCGCCTAATCCAGCTAAAATTTGCGCATGGCCCATGGCCTCTTTTGGAAAAAATGGGATAGCCATTCTAAGCCAACCATAGGCTCCAATTTTCAATAGAATCCCGGCTAATAGAACAGAAATTGGTGTGGGCGCTTCTACGTGGGCATCTGGAAGCCAAGTATGCAGAGGGACAAGGGGTAATTTAATCGCAAAGCCCACAAATAATAACCAGAATCCCCATTCTCTTCCGCTTAGGCCACTGAGTAACCAACCCGAATTGGGGCTGAATATGCTTGTC
>CANKVC010000117.1 GCA_947486835.1 Cytophagaceae bacterium
ATTTTCTTTTCTTTTTATTTTCTTTGGAAAGCCTTGGATGCTTATAAAAACAATGCAGCATTCGTATTGACAATGTATAATTTAAGTGTGATTCTTTTGAGCGCGTTGACGGCCTATGTATTTTTCAAGGAGCGCTTGACGAACCGACAATGGATTGGTTTGGCGATTGGTTGTGTTGGGATTGCCTTGTTGAACGGAATATAGAGATGCGATAATCCCGCCTAAATAAAATCCTAATACCTATTACCTAATACCTCTTACCTATTACCTCTTACCTATTACTTATTACCTATTACCTAATACTTATTACCTCTTACCTGAAATACCTCTTACCTAATTAACTACAGCACATTCGCCGTCTGCTCCTTAATCTTCTCCAACTCATCCTTCATGTTCACTACCAGTCGTTGAATCTGAGAATCATTGGCCTTTGAACCGATGGTATTAATTTCCCGACCGATTTCCTGCGCCATAAAATTTAATTTCTTGCCATTTCCTTCGGCTAGAATATCGATGAAATAACCCAAATGTGTATTTAAACGCACTTTTTCCTCTGAAATATCAAATTTTTCAATGTAATAAACAACCTCTTGTTCGAAACGATTTTTGTCAAAATCTTCGTTTAAACCGAGTTCAAGGAGCGACTTTTTCATGCGCTCACGAATGCCAGGCATACGAATTAAATCCTGTTCCAATACTTGGTCTAAGCCTGATTTGATGGAAGCGATATATTCTCGGAATTTATCTTCTACAATTTTCCCCTCACGCGCACGGAATTCCTTACATTCGGCAACCGCCTCTTGGATCGCCTCATAAATGACTTGCCACAAAGCCTCAATCTCTTCCTCATTTTCCTCCTTTGCCTCTTGGGAAATGCTTGTTGGCACATTTAATGCCTGCAAATACAAGGCCCCTTCATCCAAATTTGAAACACCTAAATCCTTAGCCACTCGCTTCAACTCCGCATAATACAAGGCGATCTGTCCTTGCGGTAAAATGTTTGCCTCAACACCCTCATGATTCTTTTGAATCTGAACACTTAATTCAATCTTGCCACGTTCTAATTGCTGCGTTAAAAAATTGCGAATTTCAATTTCACGAGCTGAAATGGATTTTGGAAGTCGGCAAAAAATATCTGTAAACTTAGAATTCAAAGTCTTTACCTCCACCCGAATTTGTAATTCTTGCGCCTCTTTTTGGGATTTCCCAAAACCTGTCATTGAATAAATCATATCTTATTTTTAAATGCTAAGCCCAAACCCAAGGCTATAAATAGTAGTAAAGCAATGGACGCGGCTGCGTCTATTTTATTGCCCATCTCTACGGAATAGGGCTTGAATGTAAACTCAATCGTATGTTTTCCTGCTGGAACAATTAATCCACGTAACACATAATCAGCTCTTACATGATCCACTTCTTTCCCATCGATGTACGCTTTCCAATCTTTATTGCCCCGGTAATAAATCTCTGAAAACACCGCTAAGGATGGTTTGCTCACATTAGAGGAATAGCTTAGGTGATTGGGTTTATAGTCTTTCAAATAGATAACTCCCACCGACATGGAGTCAGGTGCAAAATTTTGTAAAATACTCTTATCCTGTACTTCTAAAATTGCTGTATTTTTAGGATCAAATTTTTCGATATCAGTTAAGGCATCATCTGCAGAATTTGCCCACTGGATATTTTTCACAAACCAAGCGTTGCCCAAGGCATTTGGATTTACTTGGGCGATCGGGCTGCCTAATGAATCTGCGCCGATAATGTATTTGGTGTTTAGCATGTTTAAAACACTCATTTGGGCTGGACTACCCGCAAAATATTTCTCGATCAACTCTTGATATCGACGAAGTTTGGCGCCATGATATCCTCCTAACGATTGATGATAATACGAAGTGGTCGCATCATTCATGAATGAAACGGTTGAGTTCAATACTCTGAATTGAGTTTTATCAGTTAATATTTGTTGGTCTGCAGGACTCGGTTGAACTTGTTCTTCCAACGTACTTTTGGAAACAAACGCATCATTCCCAAAATAACGTTTGGCCACAGGAGTTAGGTCAAAAATGCTTAAAAGCACAAGGCCAATTAACCAGATCGATTTTTTTACCTTTTTACTCGTAGCTAACCACAAAATCCCAGTACCTATTGCGATTACAAAGAAGCTCCTTAGCGCATCCGATCTAAATAAAACGATTCGGTCTAACCGAATGCTATTCCAAATCGCTGCATTGATATTGGCATCCTGCAAGATTCCCGCTCCGTCCTGAGCACCCTTAAAATCAAAAAATAAATCGGGCAACAAGGCGAAAAATAAACAAATTCCCCCACTTAAACCAAACGAATAAAGCAGTGGTTTTTTGATCTCACTGAAACTCGGTTTCTCCTTAATGAATCTCTGTAACCCTAAAATCCCTAATGCCACTAAACCTAATTGGACAAATGAAAGCACCATGGTGATGGCTCTAAATTTATTGAATAAGGGAAAATAGTCAAAAAGAACGCCATTAAAGAAAAAGTTTTTTCCCCATGAAAAAGTGATGAATAGGAGTGTGACCCCAATCAGCCACCATTTTTCAGCTGTCTTCAGATAAAAGGCTGCAAATAAAAACAAGAAAATCACTAAAGCTCCTGCATAGGCTGGACCTGCCGTATAACTCTGCTCGCCCCAGTAGGTCGGTCCCTTTTCAACAAATCCAAGGACTTGATCTTCAGGTAGACCTGCGTCAACCATCGTTTTGTAGGTGGCAGATTTTGCGCCTCCTAAATTTCCTTGAGAAGCTCCACCCTTGAAATTAGGAATTAATAAAGTCCCTGTTTCCGAGATTCCATACGACCAGTCAAAGGCATAGTTTTTATCCAAACCACTGCCTCTTTCTTTATTTACTTTCAGTTCCGATGCGCCCCTTGTCGTTTCTTTGCTATAATCGTAATTGTTCCAAAGACGCATGGAATGTGTTCCTACGGCTAAAATTAAACCGATGGCCAATAATATTCCTTTGCCAAACCAATCGGCCAAGGCTTTCTCTTGAATTGCTTTGGAGAAGGTATATAGTTTGTAGGCCCCAATAATGAAAAACAAATAATAAGTAATTTGGATGTGATTAGCATAGAGTTCCAGCGCCATCCCGATGGAGAAAATCGCAGCTCCCAGCCATTTATTTCGCTCCCAGCAAATTTTAATTCCTGCTAAAACGACAGGAGCATAAGCTAATGCCAATACTTTTGAGGTATGTCCCGCGGGAATAATGACCATGTTATAAGTCGCAAATGCATATAAAACAGCTCCTGCAAAGCCCAAAATAGGAGAGGCTCCCATCGCCCATAAAAACAGGTACATGCCTATTAATTGGAGGATTAGTAAGTTGACCGGATTAGGAAATAAATTGGTTAAAAAACTACCCGTATGACTCGAAATACTATACGGATAGCTTCCTGAAATTTGAAAAGTAGGCATTCCGCCAAACATGGAATTTGTCCACCAGGCATCTTCACCACTTATTTTTTTAAATTGAACGCTCTCTTGGGCCGCCGCTTGTGCCTGTTGGATATCATGCTGAATCAATACTTTTCCTTGAAGTACCGGTCCACAATATATGAATGCCAACAAGACAAAACCTAAAATAACCAGTCCGTGAGGGATAAAAGAGCGTAGGTCAATTTTCATATGTATTATTGAATGCTAACAAGTTCAAGATCAAATGTTAAATCTTTTCCAGCCAATGGATGATTCGCATCTAAAGTAACATGCGTTTCAGTTAAATCAGTAATTACTACTTCAACCACCTGTCCACCATCTTGATGCATATTTAAAGACGCTCCTAAAGCTAATTCGATATGAGATGGAATTTGAGAGCGTTCTATGCTCACTGTATTTTCTGGAGAATGCTCTCCATAGGCCTCAGCCGCAGGAATGACGATTGTTTTTTTATCGCCGATGCTCATGCCAGTCACTCCATCGTCGAAGCCTTTGATGACCATACCAGAACCAATTTGAAATTCTAATGGAGTTCTTCCTTCTGAGGAATCAAAAATGGAACCGTCGGTGTGTTTACCCGTGTAATGTACGGCGACCGTATCGCCAGCTTTTGCAATAGACATAATAAATCGTTAAAAATTAAACAAAGACAAAGGTCAATATTTTTAGCGATTTATTAGGCAATTTGAAGGGCATATTTTATCCCCTTGGTATAATATTACATTTTGACAAATTCAAAAAATGTCACTCTTTTCGACAATACACATTTTTAAACTTGATCGATAAGGTGTCACCTAGGTCAATGGCCGTTTGGAAATCTTGGCAGGCCTCAGACAAATACCCCGTATTTAATAATTTGATTCCTCGATTATAATAAGCTTCAGGGAAATAAGGGTAAAGTTGAATGGTCATAGAGAAATCATCGATCGCACCTTTCTCTTTTCCAAATTTGGATTTGAAATATCCTCGATAAAAATAATAATTTGCGTTGTTCGGGTCAAGCTTGATGGCTCTCGTTAAATCATTGATGGCTCCTGTATAATGTCCATAAAAACCTCTGCTTAATGCTCGGGCAAAAAGTATTTCGTGATTGAAGGGGTCTTTTTGAAAGGCAATACTTAGGTCTTCGTTGGCACCTTTATAGTCCTCAGAACGAAGTTTGGCTAATCCGGAGCTATATTCCAACATGCAGCTGGAACAAAAAAAGAGTAAACCAAAGATTAAAAATCGCCCCATCTATTTAAACGTTACAATAGTTACACCTGCTCCTCCTCGATCCGCATGTTCGTCTTCAAAAGACTTAATTTGATTATAGCGTTTGAGTTGTTCCCGAACCAAATTACGTAAAATTCCATCACCTTTCCCATGGAGGATTTTAATTTCATTGGAACCTAATAACAAAGCGTCATTCATGTATCGATCTAAAATCACAAAAACTTCTTCTCCTCTTTTTCCGCGTACATCTAACGTGATGGAAAATTGGGCCATGCGATCATTGAAATCAATTCCCTGCAGTGCAGAGATTTTTTGCTTTTCCTGCTTAGGGGCATGTACTTTTTGCAATCGATTCACTTTGATCGTACTACTAATTCCACCTAATGCCACCACCGCATCTTTTCCTTTAAATGCCATGATTTGTCCGATAGCGGATTCTCCTTGGCCTTGATCTAAAGCAACCCAATCCCCAATAACCATGGGTCCTTTGAGATTTTTAGGATTCGGTTTTTCGGTTGGAATGGGGGTTTTTGACGGGATTTCATGTAATTCTTTTTTGACAAATGCGTCTAATTTTCCCCTGATTTCTTTTGTTTCTTCCTTTTGAGCCGACTTCTCTTTTATCTCTCGAATGGTTTGTTCAATACGAGAGTTCGCTTCCTGAATAATTTTTTTCGCCTCAGCCTTAGCTTGATTAATGAGCCTTTTTTGCTCGTCATCTAAATGATTTTTTAAGCTGGTGTATTGTTGTTTGATGGCTTCTGCTTGTTCACTTGCTAAGGTTAATCGAATGTTTTTTGATTCCCAAATTTGCTTTTCGGTTTCCGTTTCCATCAACATCTTATCAAAATCCACCTGCTTCGTGCCTAGTTTTTTACGCGCATTTTCAATGATTTTAGACGGTAAGCCTATTTTCTGGGCAATCTCAAAAGCAAATGAACTTCCCGGTTTCCCCATATCTAAAATAAACTGAGGTTCTAAATGTTCGGTATCGTACCGCATCGCAGCATTAAATAATCCGGCTTGTCGGTCTGCTAAGCTCTTTAAATTTCCAAAATGCGTATTAATCGCGCCATAGCAACCTTTGTCTGCGAGTTTTTCCAAAATCGATTCCGCAATGGCACCCCCTAAGGAAGGTTCCGTCCCCGTCCCAAACTCATCCACCAAGATCATCGTTTTAGGATTTACATGCCCTAAAAAATAATTCATATTGCTTAAGTGTGAGCTATAGGTACTCAATTCATTTTCGATATTTTGATCGTCTCCCATATCTAAAAAGATCTGATCAAAAAATCCCATCGTAGATCCCTCAGCCATCGGCACTAAACAACCTGTTTGAAATAAATATTGCAATAGCCCCAAGGTTCCCAAAGTGACCGATTTACCTCCGGCATTCGGCCCAGAAACGACCATGATTCTTTTTTTATCATCCAATGTAATGGATAAAGGCTTTATTTTTTTACCTATTTTATGTAGGGATTGTTCTAAAATGGGGTGCCTTGCTTCTTTCCAATCTAGGGTAGGGAAGTCTTTTATCTTGGGTAAAATAGCGTTTACTTCTGTGGCCCAGATCGACTTGGATCGGATGAAATCAATCAGTCCTAGCCATTGGAACCAAGAGCTCAGCATAGGAACTAATGGTCTTATGCGGTCCGATAAGCGGCTCAGAATTAATATAATCTCTCTGCGTTCCGCAGATTCTAAGGATTTGATTTCGTTGTTTGCAATTAATGCATCAGCAGGTTCTAAAAATACAGTTTTACCGGTATCGGATTCGTCTTGCACAAAACCCTTTATTTTTCTTTTATGCTCCGCTGCAAGTGGAATGACCATCCGGCCATTTCGCATGGTTAGTGAAAAATCCTTGCTAACCCAACCTTCCTTATAGGCCTGATTGATTAAGCTGTCCAATTTCTTTCTCAGATTTTGTTCTTCTGCAAAGCGCTTTCTGCGTAAATCTCCTAAAGCGGGGGAGGCGCTTTCCTTGATTTGTCCATTGGCGTCAAAAACGCGATCCAATTCCTGTATGATTGACAGTATTTGCCTAAAATCTCCAGACTCTTGACCTTCCCATTTGTCCTTAAAAACTTGGGTTATCCGGTGAATTTCGGGGTATTTTTCGGAATCTATTTTGTAAAAAAAGCGGACACATTGATATAAAATATCGAGGCCCCTTTGCCAATCGCGCCATTCGTCCGCCGTTAAATAATGTCCTTCTAGGCTTAAAGGTCCGAACCACTCTCGCAAATCATAATAATCTTGTTGGGGCCACTCTCCTCCATGCTCGGTCATCAACTGCTTCATCTCGCTGACTTGTTGGACCCATTGGTTCACCAAAGCAAAGCGGTTTGAAAATTTCATTTTGTCCGCATATTCAGCACCCATATTACTGAGGCATAGCGACTTAATGTG
>CANKVC010000118.1 GCA_947486835.1 Cytophagaceae bacterium
GGCTTCCGGCGATTAATAAAAAGATAGGAAGTACTCTAAGTAAGAGTTTAATCATAAATAAGAAGTAGTTAAAACTAAAAATACGAAAATTCCACGATAGAATTTACTTTAATAGCGACCAAACCGAGGATATTGCGACGAAAAATAAAGCTATGGGAGTCAAAACTTTCCAAGACAAGTACATAAGTTGGTCTACCCTCAACCTAGGAAGCGTCCAGCGAATCCACATTTGTAAGGCGATTAGAATATACGATTTCAGCATCAGCCAGAAAAAACCTAAGGCTGTTCCGAACACAGTTCCTGGAGTTCCATTGGTCCAATCAGCTAATGTAAGACTACCTACATTAGGAAAGGGCGAATACCAAGCACCCCAAAAAAGGATCACGCCTAATATGCTGACTAAGAGCATAATACCATACTCAGATAGAAACAATAACGCCCAGCGCATCCCTGAATATTCGGTATGAAAACCGCCGACCAACTCCGATTCAGCTTCTGGAATATCAAAGGGTGCCCGATTAGCTTCTGCTAAACTGGCAATAAAAAACACGATGAACAATAAAAATAGGAAAGGCATTCGAACTACATTCCAAGTCAAAATCCCTCCTATACTTCCCACTTCAATACCTGTATATTTGATACCAAATAAATATTGTTCCCCTTCTGCAAAAATACCTTGTTGGCCCGCAATCTCCTGCAAATTCAAACTAGAAGATAAAATAACCACCGACAAAATCGATAAACCTAACGGAATTTCATAGGAAACGAGTTGGGCCGCCGAACGTATCGCACCCAAAAGCGAATATTTATTATTAGATGTCCAGCCGGCCAGCAAAATTCCTAGCGTATCCAACGATATAATACCCATCAAGAGCATTAAACCCATTTCTGTCTGGCTACCTTGAAGCCAAACTCCTGAGCTTAAGGGAATAACTGAAAAAGCGCCAAAAATAGACAAAAAAATAATCCAAGGTGCCGCAAGAAAAAGCTTTTTTTGGGCAGCATAAGGCACAATATCCTCCTTTTGTAAAAGCTTTAGTAAGTCGGCAAAAACCTGTAACAGACCCCACTTACCAACTTCCATTGGACCCAAACGGTCCTGCATAAATGCTGATAATTTACGCTCCACATATACGCCGACCACCACATTAAGGGTGATTAAAACAAGGCAAATAAGCAGAGCGATCCACATTATAGTTTATTTAAAGCTTGCGTGATATCCTCAATTAAATCATCAATATGCTCTAAGCCCACTGATATACGAACCAATCCATCTGTAATGCCCACTTCAGCCTTGTCTTCTATGGACAATTTCGAATGGGTGGTTGAACCCGGATGTGTCATAATAGTCCTAGAATCCCCTAAATTGGACGAAATAGTGATAAACTTCAACTGTTTCGAAAAGGCATTGACCTTTTCAAATCCACCTTTTATATCGATGGTAATAATACCACCCCCATATTTCATTTGCTTTTTGGCCAACTCATATTGAGGATGTGCAGGTAGAAAAGGATAATTAACTACATTAAGCGCTTTGTGACCATCTAAAGCTAAGGCCAAAGCCATCGCGTTTTCCGAATGCTTTTGCATCCTTAAATCGAGTAATTCTAAGCTTTTTGATAAAATCCAAGCATTAAAAGGCGACAAAGAGGGACCCGTATGTCGAGCAAAAAACCGTATTTCTTGAATCAATTCTTTTTTACCACAAATAATCCCACCTAACACTCGCCCTTGTCCGTCGATGAATTTAGTTGCCGAATGAATGACTAAATCAGCTCCCATATCGATTGGAGTTTGTAAAATAGGCGTTGCGAAACAATTGTCGACCACCAAAACAATATCCTTTCCTGCTTTCAAATCACTCAGCGCTTGTATGTCGATAAGCTCTAAGCCTGGATTTGAGGGACTCTCACAAAACATAAATTTTGTGTTAGGTTTAATCGCATTTTTCCAGGCATCTAAATCACTCCCGGTAACAAAAGTGCATTCGATGCCCCACTTCGAAGTGATTTTAGTTAATATTTGAATCGCTGAGCCAAACAAAGCTTTGGAAGCGATAATATGATCTCCAGATTTCAACAAACCAGCCATTGATGCAAATATGGCAGCCATTCCTGTTGAGAAGGCAATTCCATCCTCCGCATTTTCCAACACACACATTTTCGAAACAAATTCATCCACATTGGGATTCATGAATCGAGAATAAATGTTTCCCTCTATTTCATCCGCAAAAACGGCTTTACTCTGCTCTGCATCTTCAAACGTAAAACTTGACGTCAAATAAAGAGGCACAGAATGTTCACGGTTATGGGACTTAGGTACCTGGATTCGGATCGACTGAGTCTGTTTTTTCATAAATTTCAATTAATAATCTACAAAAATAATAGATTAACATTAAAAAACTTCCTTAAAAATAATCTATTTATAGATAAAAATTTGAGTAAAAAAATATTGGTTATATCTTTATAAGAAATAGAAATATACCTTTAAATACAATGATGAAAAAAACAATTTACTCGATGCTTGTGGCGGTGATGCTTTTGCCAACTGCCATGCAAGCCCAAAAATGGACCAATCTTTTTGACGGAAAAACGTTTACTGGTTGGAAACAATTAAATGGCCAAGCGAAATACGAAATAAAGAATGGAGTTATAATTGGTACAACCGTAGCAAATACGCCAAATTCTTTCATGGCTACCGAAAAAACCTACGGTGATTTCATCCTTGAATTAGAATTAAAAGTGGACAACTCCATGAATTCAGGCATTCAAATCCGTAGTTTATCAAAACCAGAATTCAACAATGGCCGCGTACATGGCTATCAGGTGGAAATAGATCCCTCGGATCGCGGTTGGTCAGGCGGAATCTACGACGAAGCGCGCAGAGGTTGGTTATACCAAAACGAAATGAATCCTGCCGCTAAAAAAGCATTCAAACGTGATGCTTGGAATAAATACCGCATTGAGGCAATTGGAAGTGTGATTCGTACATGGATTAATGATGTACCGGTGGCCAATTTGATCGACGACATGACTCCAGAAGGATTTATTGCCCTTCAAGTACATGCGATAGGAAAAGAAGCTACGGCTGGAAAACAAGTTATGTGGAAAAACGTTCGCATTCAAACTGGTAAGGACATGCAACCACGCCCAGCGGATGGAGTAACTCCCGTAGAAAACTACACATTGAATACGCTTTCAGATCAGGAAAAATCGTTAGGATTTAAATTATTATTCAATGGCAAGGATTTAACTGGGTTTAGATCTGCTTTCAAAACCACAGCTCCTCCTAAAGTTTGGACTGCAGAAGAAGGTATGTTACACGTCAATTCTTCCGGTGGAAAAGAATCAGGTAATGGCGGGGATATATTGACCAACGAAAAATTCGGGGCTTTTGAATTAGTTTTTGATTTTAAATTAACCGAAGGAGCTAATTCAGGGGTTAAATATTTTGTGAACGAAACATATGCTTCGGGCATGTCAGCGATCGGCTTAGAATACCAAGTTTTAGATGACGACAAACATCCGGATGCAAAATTAGGAACTGTAGGAAACCGTACCTTAGCTAGTTTATATGACATCATTCCATCGAATAAAAACGACAAACGTTTTCAAAAGAAAATAGGTGAATGGAATCAAGGACGTATCATTGTTTATCCAAACAACATCGTTCAGCACTGGTTAAATGGATTTAAGGTGTTAGAATACGAAAGAAATAGCAATATTTACAAAGTGTTAGTAGCACATAGCAAGCATTCAAGATGGGATGGTTATGGTGCTCAAGCAGCTGGTCCTATCTTGTTTCAAGAGCACGGAGATTCCGTTTTTTACAAAAACATAAAAATTAGAGAAATTAAATAAAATTATAAACCTATTACCATGGAAAGAAGAGAATTTATTCAAAAAGGTACATTAGCTTCGCTAGGTACTTTTGCTTTTAGCCCTAAGTCTTATAGCAAGATTTTAGGTGCCAATGACCGAGTGCGCGTGGCTGCCGTTGGTTTTTCAGATCGTCACCGATCATCACACGTAGGCCCATTCAAAACTTTATCGAAAGAGATGAATTTTGAAATGGTTGGACTTTCTGATCTTTGGAATCGCCGTAGAGAAGAAGGTGCAGCTTATTACCAAAGTCAATTGGGATCTAAAGTGACAACTTATCGCAATAACGACGAGCTGTATGCTTCAAAAGGTATTGATGCTGTATTTATTTCAACAGCCGATTTCCAACATGCCATTCACTTAATTGAAGCGGTAAAAGCAGGTTGTGATGCCTATTGTGAGAAGCCTTTGGCCGAAACCATGGAAGATAACCGCGCGGTTTTAAAGGCCGTAAAAGAATCCAATAAAATTGTACAAATAGGTTCTCAACGTCGTTCAGGAACCAATTATTTTGCTGCTGAAGATTTTATCAAGTCAGGTAAATTCGGCGATATCAAAATGGTTGAGTTGCTTTGGAATGTAAACCAACCAGGAAGATGGAGACGTCCAGCTTTAACTAAAGTTTTAAAGGAATCCGATATTGATTGGAATCGTTTCTTGCTTAACCGTCCTAAAGATACTTTTGATCCGCGTAAATACTTAGAATATCGCTTATTCTGGCCATATTCATCTGGTATTTCTGGCCAATGGATGTCGCATCAAATTGATACCGTACACTGGTTCTCTGGTTTAACACATCCTCGTTCTGCCGTTTCTAACGGAGGTATTTACCAATGGAATGATGGTCGCGTAAATGCAGATACACAAACAACTGTATTTGATTACGGCCCTTCAGATGATAAAACAAAAGGATTCCAAGTTCAATTTACTTCTCGCTTCTCAAATGGAGCCGGAGGAACGAAAGAAATCTATTACTCAAATGCAGGTGAATTAAATCTAGATACTAACACAATTTCACCAAACGGTGGACTTCGCGAAAGAGATGCAAAGGAAATGGGTATGCAAGCCAACCTATTACCTAGCATGAAATTGGGTGAAGCTATTGTAGTTGAGACAAGTGCTAACACGGGTGGAGACCAATTAACATTCAACCACATTAAAAACTGGATGGAATGTGTTCGTTCTCGCAAGACTCCAAACGCGCCGATCGAAGCAGGATACCAACATTCTATCGCAACCATTATGTCAAATGCGGCATATCGTACAGGTCAGCGAGTGACTTTTGATGAGAAAACGCAAGAGGTTATGGCTGGAAATAAAGTGTTTAAATATTAATTCAAAAATGAATGAATGGCTTAAAGAGACGCGAAAAATCGCGTCTCTTTTTTTTATCAAAGGCAGCCTTATTTTCCAATAGACAATTTCCAAATTGCCACATATTTATTATAACTTGCAACAAATTCGAATTAAAAGCATATGGCCATCATTCCGACTCAAACTAAGAAAGATCTTTATACGCACATAGCGATCATTATTTCCTTATTTTTAGTCTTATTTTTCGGCTTCTTCTTTGTCTATTTACCTTGGAGTACACACCACGGCGAAACGATTAAAGTTCCTAATCTAAAAGGAATGAGTGTTGAAAAAATGGAAGAGTTGATTAGCCAAAATGATTTGGAATATGAAATTTCGGATTGCACTTTCACAGCAGACAAACCTCCATTAACGATTTTATCTCAATACCCGATGCCAAATTCATTGGTCAAATCAGGCAGAAAAATATACATTACCATCAATTCAGAAACTCCTCCGACAATCAAGTTACCTACGTTAGTCGGCTTGTCTGTTAGAAGCGCAGAGCAACAACTTTTTATCTTAGGTTTAAGAAAAGGAATCGTGCATGAAGTAAATGACCCCCGAATTAAAGAAGTGATTGAAGTTCAAGCATTTGGCAGAAAAATCGAGGCGGGAGCTAGCATACCCAAAGGTACTGCTGTCGACCTATTTATCGGAAATGGAACAGCCAATGTAGACATGGAATTACCTGATTTAGTAGGCAAGCCGATGGACGAAGTCAATATCATCTTAGCAGGAATGAATTTGAAAATAGGGAAAGTAACCTATGAGGCCAATAGCGAATTCCCTGCTGGAACTGTATTTAAACAAAGTTGCGCCACATGCACTGGAACAAGCATCCACCCAGGAGATGCGATTGACGTGTGGGTAGTAGGCGGAGAAAACCAATAAATCATGGAAGATATTCAAATAGAAGAACTTAAAAACCGATTGGATCAAGGCGAAAAGCTACACATCATTGACGTGAGAGAGGAATATGAATTTGACGAATTCAATATAGGAGCTTTATTAATTCCATTAGGTGAATTACCGGATCGTTTAGATGAAATTGACGCGTGGAAAAACGAAGAAGTCATTGTTCATTGTAGATCTGGTGCACGTTCTGGTCGCGCAAAGGAGTATTTATTGTCGGAAGGATTTACTAATCCTCGAAACCTTATTGGCGGTATGGTCGCTTGGCAATCAGCCGGATATTAACATGAATGGCATTTCAGCCCAGTCATTCAAACAAAACTTGGATGCCATTGCGGTGTTAGATATTAGAACTCAAAGAGAATGGGACGATTTTAATGTAGGGGGAATTCACATTCCCTTAGATGATTTACTCCAACGAATCAACGAAATTTCTCCAGAAAATAGCTACACATTGATTTGTTACAATGGTACGCAAAGTCATATTGCATGCCAACTCTTAGCCGCAAAAGGTTTCAAAAACTGTCGAAATTTAGAGGGGGGACTAGAAGCGTTTTTATCGCTCTAGATCTTTTAAAATACAATCTTTTGCCTGATCAGGATGCAACCACACATATTCATCTTGGTGTCTAAACCAGGTCAATTGCTTTTTTGCGTAATGTCGGCTGTTTCGTTTCAATAACCTCACTAATTCAACTTCATCATATTCATGACGCAAATAACCATATACTTCCTTATAGCCTAAGGTTTTAAGCGCATAATTGGCCTGAAAATCGGCGTATTTTTTGGCTTCGTCAACAAGCCCATCGATAAGCATCGAATCCATCCGGGCATCGATTCGTTGGTACAATTCCTCTCTAGGTCGATCTAAACAGTATTTTAAAATCTTAAAAGGACGAATATCCGATTTGCTTTTCCTGAATTCTGAATAGGTTTTGGAAGTTGATATA
>CANKVC010000119.1 GCA_947486835.1 Cytophagaceae bacterium
CCAACAATCTATATAAAGTATGGATGGACGAGAAATTATTTACCCCGCGTTGGGAAGGACAGGCAGCCTACATCATTCCGCCGATCCGTAATTTCCATAATGGTCCTACCGGAATGGTGTTTAACCCAGGGACGGCTTTAGGCAAGCAATGGCAAAATCATTTCTTCTTAGTGGAATTCGTAGGTAACGCTACCAATTCACACATTTGGTCGTTCGATTTAAAGCCAAAAGGCGCCAGTTTTGATTTCAAATCAGAGGTGGATGTGGTGAGTGGAATTTTGCCAACCGGCATACGCTTTGGTCCAGAAGGTGCACTTTATGCGGCGGATTGGGTGTTTGGTTGGGATACTAAAAACTACGGACGAGTTTGGAAATTGGATGTAGATGATAAAAATAGAGACCTAACGGAAGAAAGAGCGCAGACAAAAACGTATATCCAACAAGATTACGCGCTTCAAACTTTGGATCAGTTATCCAATCTTTTAGCCTATGGAGATCAAAGAGTTCGTTTAAAAGCACAGTTTGAATTGGTTAACAGAGCGGCGGCTGACCGTTTATTGAACGCCATCAATCAAAAATCAAACCAATTAGCTCGCGTACATGGTGTGTGGGGAATGGGCCAATTGATTGAAAAAAATAGAAGCTTAGGTGAAAATCTAATTCCCTTATTAAAAGATGAGGATGTTGAATTAAGAGCTCAAGCAGCCAAGGTGTTAGGAGATGCTTTTTATGTACCGGCTGAAGATGCATTAATTACGTTATTAGGAACAGAAGCCCCAAGAAGTCAGTTTTTTGCAGCTCAAGCATTAGGAAGAATCAAATCGACCAAATCCATTCCAGGGTTAATATCCTTGTTGGAGCGCAACCAAGATGTAGATCAATACATCCGCCATGCAGCCGTTTTAGCCTTAGCTCGAATAGGGAAGGAGGAAGCGATTGTCGCAATGCAAAACTCGGCGAATAAATCATTGAGATTAGCCTCTGTTTTAATATTGCGTCGAATGGCAAGTCCAAAAGTGGCCAAATCGCTTCAAGATTCAGACGAATTCATTGCTACAGAAGCAGCAAGAGCCATTAATGATGATGAGTCCATTGTGGATGCATTGCCTGCTTTGGCCGCTAGTTTAGCTAATCCTGCTTGGAAAGGCGAGCCTCTTTTAAGAAGAGCGATCAATGCGTGTCTTCGCGTAGGAACTGCAAAAGAAATCGACTTGTTAATTCAGTTTGCTGAAAGAAGTGATATTTCAGATGCCATCCGAGCGGAAGCCATTGCGACTTTAGGTTCTTGGGCAAATCCATCGGTAATGGATCGAGTGGATGGACGCCATCGTGGTGTATTAAAAAGAAACCCAGCCGATGTAGTCGCTAAAATAAAAAGCAAAATGCCTGAGTTTTTACGTAGCAAAAACCCTGAGGTATTAATCGCCAGCGCACGTTTGTTGGCAGAACTTAATATTACTGATTTGCGTTCAGAGCAAACTCAAATTTTTGCCAACCATCCAAACGCAAAGGTTCGTTCGTCTCAATTAGCGTCATTAGCCACGCTAAATGATCCTAATTTGGCATTAATTATCCAAAGAGGAATGGATGATTCGGATAGAGGAGTTCGTGGGGTTGCGTTAAGTAATTTGAACAAAATTGAAATTTCGAAAAACCAGTTGCCATCCATCGTGAATACGATATTCGAAAAAGGCAGTATGCCTGAGCAGCAACAATTGTTGCAAAGCATGGGGAAAATGAAATCAGAAAACACGGGTGATATTTTTGAGGATTTGATTCAAAAAATGGTTGGCGGCAAATTAGAAAATGGAATCAAATTAGATTTAATGGAGGCCGTGGAAGCTAGCAAATCTGATAAATTAGTCGCTAAACTAGATGCACTTAAAACGAAAGGAACCTTAACTGATGAGTTCAAAGAGGCGCTTTTTGGTGGTAATTTACAAGTAGGTAGTGGTATTTTTAATCGCAACCCAACGGTTCAATGTGTGCGTTGCCATAATGTAAATGGAGAAGCGGGAAACGTAGGACCCTCATTAAAAGGGGTTGGTAGTCGATTAACTCGCGAACAAATACTTCAATCGTTAATCGAACCCAGTGCTCGCATTGCACCAGGTTTTGGCAATGTTACCGTTGTGCTTACCGATGGCCAAGAAGTATCTGGATTATTAGTTGTGGAAAATGAGAAAGAAATCCAATTAAAAACCAATGAAGCGGAACCTTTAAAAATTGCCCTATCACGGATAAAGTCGCGTGTGAATGCTCCGTCCAGCATGCCACCCATGGGTAGTTTACTATCAAAAAGAGAAATTAGAGATGTGGTCGAATTCCTAAGTTCGTTAAAAGCTAGATAATTTAAATCCTAGTTCTAATGCATAAAAAAAGCCCTTTCGGGCTTTTTTTATGCGTTTTAAATACGTTCTGATGGTATACTTTTTTTTAAGTTCTCAACCCATTTTACAAACATAGAAGTGAGAAACACTAATGATAAAATATGCGTATTGATATTGCTACTATATTTTAAATTTTTTACTTCATAATAGTTCCTAATAAATAAATTTTCAGGCCTTTCATTTAAATTAATTTTAAAATAATTCCAAAATTGTTACCTTAGTTTCTTGTAAAAATGACATGCAATTTCTAAACCTATCAAAAATATGAAATCATTTAACATTAATCGTAGGCAATTTGTCAAGGGTGCTAGCGCATCCTTAGCCTTATCGCAGTTTGGAGCCTATGGTTTGGATTTAATCAATCCAGACAAACCTTTAAAAGTAGGCCTTATAGGTACCGGTTGGTACGGGAAAAGTGATCTTTTCCGCCTCATGCAAGTAGCTCCCGTAGAAGTTTTAGCCCTATGTGATCCAGATCGGAATCAATTGAATCAAGCAGGGAAAATGGTCTCTGAGCGTCAAAAATCAGGCAAAACACCTAAATTATACAATGATTATCGCCAATTGTTAAAAGAAAATGAATTGGACATCGCCATCGTGGGAAGTCCAGATCATTGGCACCCCTTACAAATGATTGACGCTGTGAAAGCAGGAGCCAATGTATATGTACAAAAGCCTATTTCGGTCGATGTATTAGAAGGTGAGGCCATGGTAGCCGCGGCTAGAAAATATAATAAAACGGTCCAAGTAGGAACTCAACGTAAAAGTACGCCTCATTTAATTCAAGCAAAGCGAGATATTGTGGATAAGGGTTTATTGGGCAAAGTAGCGCATGTCGAGATGTGTTGCTATTTTAGTATGCGAAATAATGGGAACCCACCGGTTCAACCTGTCCCTGAGTTTTTTGATTATGAAATGTGGACCGGACCAGCACCTATGCGTCCTTATGATGGATTACCACACACAAGATGGTGGAGAACTTTCAATGAGTACGGAAACGGAATTATGGGAGATATGTGCATTCACATGTTTGACACAGCTCGCTGGATGTTGGATTTAGGTTGGCCTAACCGCATCAGCTCTGAAGGCGGTATCTATGTACAAAAAGGAGGTAAATCAAACATTCCAGATACTCAAACCGCTGTTTTCGAATACAATGATTTAAACTGTGTTTGGCAACATCGTTCTTGGGGTACTCCTCCAGATCCTGATTATCCATGGGCTTTAATACTTTATGGTGAAAAAGGTACCTTGAGAATGAGCACTATGCGCTATGACTTTACTCCGGTAGATCCCAAAGCTTCAAAAATACACCAAGATGTCGTTTATGAAAAAGAAAAATATCCAGAGGATTTAAAAGAAGAACGCATTGAATTAAATGCTGCTCCGGCAACCCGTGGGCATATGTTGGACTTCTTAGCGGCCATCGACAAGAAATCAAGACCTATTGCTGATATTGAAGCTGGACACATTTCCACCGCTAGTTGCATCATCGCAAATTTAGCCATGCGTTTAGGTCGACCACTTTCCTATGACCCAGTTAAAAAAGTAATTATCAATGATCCTGAAGCGACAGCCTTATTAGCTCGTCCTTATCGTGGGCCATGGAATAGAAATATGTTAAAATAAACCAAAAAAACACATGAAAAAATTACTAATATTTTTGCTTTTTTTCGCCTTTCGCCTACAAGCAGATGTCCAATTGCCCGCTATTATTGGGGATCACATGGTACTCCAACAAAAATCCAAGGTGACGCTTTGGGGCTGGACGACTAATCCAGGGGAAGATGTAAAAGTCACTGTGGATTGGGACACAACTCAATACAAAGTAAGGTCTATCTTTGGACATTTTTCTTTGCAGGTAAATACACCCAAAGCAGGTGGTAATCATAGCATTACCTTCAAAACAAATGGAAATAGCATCACTGTTTCGGATGTAGTTTTTGGTGAAGTATGGGTATTTTCAGGCCAAAGTAATATGGAATGGAGCGGCACGCAAAATCTGAAAGAGTCCATCGACGAAATGCCGAACGCAACCAATGACCAAATTCGTTTCTTTTATATTCCAAAAGCAACAGCAAAGTATCCTCAGGAAGATGTTAGAGCGAAATGGGTCGTTTCTAATCCTACTGATATGAAGGCATTTTCAGCCATTGGGTATTTCTTTGGGAAAAAACTTCAAGCTCAATTGAAAGTTCCCATGGGATTAATTAGTTCCAATTGGGGAGGTACGCGAGCAGAAGTTTGGATTGCCAGAGACTCAGTGATGAAAAAACCACACCTAGTTCAGGCAATTAAAAATAATCAAAATACCATCGGCATGAATTACAATGCCATGATTGCACCCATTATCAACTATAACATTGCTGGAGCTTTGTGGTACCAAGGCGAAAGTAATGTAGGCCAATATGGAACTTATACCGAATTGATGAATGACCTAATTGTTTCTTGGCGCACGGCTTTCAATAAAAACTTTCCCTTCTATTTTGCCCAAATAGCTCCTTATGATAAATATGGGGACAACGTGAATGGGGCTAAACTGAGAGAAGCTCAAACGAATAATTTGAAATTGGAAAATACGGCGATGGTCGTTTTGACAGATTTGGTACCTGATGTGACCAATATCCATCCGACGATTAAGGTGGAGGTGGCTAATCGATTTGCCAATTTAGCTTTGGTCAAACATTATGGCCAAGAAGCGGGTCCCATTTTCTATCCTAAATACGATCGAATGAAAGTAGAAAAAGGAAAAATCAGAATCTATTTCCGCGAGTTAAATGGAAAATTAGTTGCCAAAGATGGCGATCCAAGCCATTTAATGATTGCAGGCGAGGATAAGAAATTCTATCCAGCCACAGGAAAAATAGACGGTTCATCTTTAGTGGTTTCAAGCCCCGATGTACCTAATCCAGTGGCCGTTCGTTACGCCTTTAAAAATGCCGATATGCCTAATTTATTTAGTCGGGAAGGCTTACCAGTCAACCTTTTCAGGACGGATGATTGGGAGAATTAAAAATTTTTATGACAGCGCTTTATGCGCTGTCATTTTTTAAAATGATCTAAATAATTACCCAATTCTTTCTCTTTTGAAATTAAGTTTCAAAATGCATTAATTAATTTCCCCTTCAATGAAAAAACTACTTTTACTTGCAATCATCGCAGTTCAGTTTGGCATGCAAGCCCAACAAAGAACCTCGGCTCAATTATACGAAGATTTAAAAGGATTAAAAGTCTTAGGATCCGTATTGCATATCGCAGCACACCCAGATGATGAAAGCACACATATGTTGACCTGGTTCGCTCAAGAGCAACAATGGGAGACAAATTACTTTGCATGTAATCGGGGAGAAGGTGGACAAAATTTAATAGGAGATGAGCAAGGAGTAGCCTTAGGATTAATCCGAACGCAAGAATTATTGGCCGCCAGAAGAATTGACGGAGCAAATCAATATTTCTCTAGAGCCTTTGATTTTGGCTTTTCAAAATCAACGGACGAGGCTTTAGGCTTTTGGGGGAAAGAATTAATTCTATCCGATATGGTTTGGGTGATCCGAAAATTACGTCCAGATATCATTTTTACGCGTTTTCCACCCGATGCGAGAGCAGGTCATGGCCACCATTCCGCATCAGCCGTATTAGCCATAGAAGCTTTTAAAGCCGCTGCAGACCCAAATCGCTTTCCTGAGCAATTAAAATTAGGAGTAGACGTGTGGCAAGCAAAACGTTTACTTTGGAACACGTTCCGCTTTCCAGGTTCTCCTAATTCAACCATCAGCGAAGACCAATTTAAATTTGAAATTGGAAATTATTTGCCATCCATCGGCCAAAGTACGGGTGAAATGGCCGCTTTTAGTAGGAGCCAACATAAAAGCCAGGGTTTTGGGTTTTCTGCTGACCGAGGAAAAAGCATGGAATATTTCGTGACTTTAGCCGGAACGACGCCTGTAAATAAATTATGGGATGGAGTGGATGTTTCTTGGGCTAGAATTCCAGGAGCTGCTTCGATTGAAAATACCATCGATCAAATCATTCAAAATTATAAGATCAGTCAACCGCATTTAAGTATCCCAAGCTTGATTGCTTTGAAAAAATCCATCTCGGCCTTGCCTAAATCAACGCTTAGAGATAAAAAATTAAAACAAATTAATGAATGGGTCATCAAAGCAGCAGGCATTAATTTAAACGCTTATTCAAATGCTGGAATCGTTTCAAGGGGAGATTCCATTAAAGTAAAAGCAGAATTTATCGTGCGTACACCAGTAGAAGTAGGTCATTTAAAAATTACCATAGGAGATCAAGATTCGACTTGGTCTGGTCAATTAGGCGTTTCTAAAAAACAAATTCTATCTAGAACTTTGATAGCCGGCAGTGAAATAACACAACCATATTGGATCAAAAAGCCCAAAGAAATTGGTCGATTTAATGTAGATGATCCTTTGAAAATAGGCCAACCAAACCCAGATCCAGCTATTATGGCTTCCGCCACTTTTTTAATTGGTGGTGAAGAATTTCAAATAGAAAAGCCTATCCAAGAAATGATTGTGGACCCTGTTAAAGGAGAAATATATCAACCCATTAGCATCAGTCCAAAATCAGTCTTTTCATTAAATTCCAATGTGCTTTTACTAACTAAAGGCTCAAAGTCAAAGAAAATGGTCGAACTAACCATTTTTGCTTTAGGAAAAATAGCTCCAGG
>CANKVC010000120.1 GCA_947486835.1 Cytophagaceae bacterium
ACTCAAATCGAGCTTTCAGAAAAGAGCGGAATCGCACTTAGAACCGTTCAGCGCATGGAGCGCAATGAAGGAAAGCCGAGCCTGTATTCCTTGAATGCAATAGGCGAGGTGCTCGGTGTGAATTTGGCCGTATTGTTTGCTCCTGATTTCGAAACCGAAAAACTTAATATTATGGAAAGTGCAGATCAACAATTGTGGTTAGTCGCCAAAAGGCGTGCGAAATTTAAAAGAAGTCTGAGTGCCTATGTGCTCGTTATCTCATTTCTTTGGATTATTTGGTTTTTAACAACACCAGAATTTCATCCTTATGAGCGGTTTCCGTGGCCTATTTGGCCCATGTTAGGCTGGGGATTAGGATTGGGAATCCAATATTTGAACGCCTATATGTTCGAAGTGGACTCCTTAGAGCAAAGAGAATACGATAAGCTTAAGGCTAAAAAATAATTCACCAATACTTTCGATTATAAATTTCAAATTTTTAAAGAGGGAATTTATTTTTTTAAACAAATTTTGATTTAATCTGTTTTACAAAATAAAATTCAATGAAACGATCAAAATTTTTACATTCGGTTTCAGGTGGTTTAGCTGCCGTATGTGTTTCTTGTTTAGCAGCTGCCTGCTCAAAAGATGAGGCACCCACACCTGTTTCTTCAACACCTCCCAGTACAAGTCCTGCACCGAACCCTGGTTCAAATGCATTTACGGTTAAGTTGGATTCAGAGTTGAGAGCCGTGAATGATTTTATTGCTAAAAGCGGAATCATTTTGATTCGAATAGCCGCTGGAAACATCGCTTCAAGCTTTTTAGCTGTCTCTTCAGTTTGTCCTCATGCAGGTGCGACCGTTGATTACAACAATACCAAGTCGTCGTTTTCATGTGCGGCTCATGGGTCAGTCTTTGGTTCAGATGGATCTTTGGTTTCTGGTCCTGCGACTAAAGGTCTTACGAAATTGGTCGTTGAAATTTCAGGAACGACGCTGACCGTTAAGTAGTATATATTGCTAAGGTTTTTGATCTTTCAAAAAATTAATTTTTAATACATCGGACAGAAACACCGACGGCCCTGCCACCTTTATCTGTACCTCCACTTTTTGAATCGAAATAAAGTCCTCGAGCGTTTTTATCCTCCACGGTACTCGTCCAATAATCTCCATTAATCCCACTATCAGTCACTTCCCCGTCGCCATTGCTCCGATATCCAGATAATGGAAGTTTGAGGGCCGATAAAATGGCTCCTTTGGCATCTTTACTAATCCAAGTAGCCATTTCCTCGTCAAATTCATTGGATGTAGGTAACCTAAAACCTACCGGACAAGGATTATTGATTCCCTTGACACCTTGCCATAATTGATCATTTTGGACCTTAATCCAATCATTAGGGCTTTTTGTAGAAAGAATAAATTCTGAATTACCGGGTGAACTTTTAGAGGATAATTTTTTAGTTGTTCTTGATCTTCTCAATTGATGCCCATCTGAAAAGCGTCCCCATTGATATAAATATCCAAATGAACTGGACTGCAAGCTTGATTTAGCTACCTCTGATGCCCCTAAGTTTCGATCCATCCAAATTCTACCTGTTTTAGATTTCACCTCCACGACCATTGTATTTTCCTTATCAGGTACTTGGGCTGATGCCATTTGAAATAGGCCTAACATACACACCAGAAAAAATAGGGATTGCCTAATACGATTCATAAAGTTTGAATAAATAATTTTGCATAGAGTCTTTTCCAAATTAATAAATAAAGTTAAAATATTGCAATTTTTCTTTTACAATTCTATCTAGATATGACTTGATTTTTTTTAGATTAAAAGCTGATATAGCAAGAAAATTATATAAATTTTAGACTTTAAAGTCTTTATGTAATTTGAATTAATAGTTAATTTCGAAGCGATATACTTCACCTCGTAAAAACAAAATTGATTCATATACTTTGTACCATAAAATAAATAAAATGAATAGAAGAGATTTTATCTATCAAACGAATTTGCTATCAGCAGGTATTTTCCTTGCTCCCATAACATCTCTTGTCAACAATAAAACTAATCCGACCATTTTACTAGTATCGGGTTGGCAAGATGTGAACATCGGCGACATTGCACATACTCCCGGTCTACTGCATATTTTGGAAACATTCATACCCAAAGCGACCATCATTCTTTGGAAAAGAAGCCGTGGGGAAGAGGTGAAAAAATTACTTAATAAGAATTTCCCTAACGTAACTATTGTATATGGTGGGGTAAACCAAGAAAAAGACGTAGAGAATCCTGAAATCATGGAGGCTTTTAAGAAAGCTGATTTGATGATACATGGCTCGGGGCCAAGTTTGGTAGGCGGCGACAATTTGGCGAGTTGGATCAAACATACTAACAAGCCTTTTGGGGTGTTTGGGACTACACTCGAAAATCCAAGTAAATACCATCAGGATATTTTACAAAAAGCGTCCTTTATTTATACGCGTGAAACCAAGTCGATCGAACATTTGAAAAAGGCGGGAATTAATGGTGAACACATTCAGTTTGCCCCGGATGCTACGTTTTTTATGAATATCCGAGATGATAAAAAAGGCTTTGCGTTTTTGGAAGCTAATGGATTGACTGATAAAAAATTCATTTGTGTTGTCCCTCGTTTACGGTATACGCCATACCATAAATTTAATGCCAATAATAATGGTTGGTCCGCCGAAAAAATAAAACAAGTTGAAGAAACCAACGAAAAATATAAAGAAATTGACCACGCAAAGCTCAGAGAAGCAATGATTGCTTGGGTGCGAGAAACTGGAAACAAAGTCTTGATTTGCCCCGAAATGACCTATGAAGTGGACATCATGGATGAGTTACTTATCCATCCTCTTCCTGAAGATGTGAAGCCGTTTATCGTAAAACGTGGCTACTGGCTGCCGGATGAAGCGGCTTCCATTTATTCAAAAGCGCATACGATTTTAAGTTTTGAATGCCATTCTCCGATTATTGCAGCGGCCAACGGGACACCCTGCTTTTATTTACGCCAACCGGAAGATACCATCAAAGGACAAATGTATTATGATTTAGGTTTCAACGATTGGGTTTTTGAAATGGATCAAACAACCGGAAAACAAATTACTGAACGATTGCGTGAAGTGTGGAAAGATTATGGAAAAGCCAAGCTAAAGCTGAGAACGAGGATGGATAATGTTGCCAGTATTTATAAAAATACTGCGGTTATTGTCAAAAAATTTTTGTAACCATTTTTCAATGCTTGCTTAATATTGAACTAACCCGCATGTTGATTTGAAAATCCCAATTGTGCTAAGTGAGTAGATATGTCGATTGCTAGATTATGATTTATTATTTTGACATAATTGTCAAGATATTTTTAAATTCTATTTTAAAGGACTGTTTTTATATTTTGATTCGTTATATTTGTATCCACTAGAAGACAATTTGTCAAATGTATCTAATTGAAAAAACAGACGAATTTGATAAATGGTTTAGAAAACTAAATGATCTTAGGGCCAAGGCAAAAATATTGGTTCGGATTCAAAAAATTGAAAATAATGAACACTTTGGTGAATGTGAGCCTGTAGGAGAAGGAATTCGTGAAATAAAAATTGACTATGCTAAGGGATATAGAGTGTATTTCAAAGAATTTGATGGTAAAATTATAATCCTCCTGGCGGGTGGAGATAAGTCAACCCAACAGAAAGATATAGAAAAGGCAAAAGAGATTTTAAATAGAATAAAGCAATAAAAATGGAAACTTCGAAATTTGACATAGCAGACTATTTAGATAGTAATGAAATGATTGCGGAATACCTTAATTCTGTATTGGCTGAAGGAAACGATTCTGATATAATTATAGCGATTGGACATATTGCCAAGTCAATAGGTATGACAAAAATTGCTAATGAAACGGGATTGAGTCGACCGAGCTTGTACAAAGCATTATCTGATGGTTCAAAGCCTCAATTTGAGACTATTATGAAAGTTTTAAGAGCCATCGGAGGACAAATCCAAATTAATCCTGTTGTACAAGAAATGGCCTAGTCTATTTCTTCCATAAGAAAATCCACCTTAAAGGGTGGATTCTGTTAGTCACAAATAGCTTCAGAAGATTATTTTAAGGTCCGTATATAGGACAGCAAATCGGCCACTTGTTTATCCGTATAATTATCGATCAAGCCTTTTGTCATGAACGAGCGACCTCCCAGAAAACCTTGGTTTTGGATGTTGGCCGTTTCAATAAATACTCGACTGCCTCCCATAAATGCCAGGGTAGTTCCGCGGGCATCTTTGTTGACCAAATAACCTTCTAAACTTTGACCATCTTTTTTCTTCACCCGGTAAATCGCATAACTGGATTCTACTGCTGCATCAGGATTAAGAATAGCCGTAAGGAGTGCTTCGTATTCGCGGGAAGCAGAGCCGTCTAAGGCCGGGGCAATATTTTGTCCCTTACTGCCGACTTGATGACATAATAGGCAAGTCTGAAATAGTGTTTTTCCTTCCGCAGGGTTCCCCCCGTTTTTCTTAGCAATCGCCATGTATCTACTGAGATCCCCCTCAAATGCCTTCTTCTTTTCCTCTTCGCGTTTTTTCACACCTTCCATAATAGCCTGTCCACGTTGATCACTTCGGTTGGCATTCACGATGCGTTCTGCAGATGAAAGATTGAAGGCCGACAAATCCAAGCCTTTTTGCCCAAACACATTCATTAACACGGCAGCACTCTGGTTTGAGCCTGCTAAAATACTGACCATTTCTGCTTTTTCAGTCGCTTTAAGTTCCGGTATCCATTTCATCAAAGCCATTTCTCCCTCCGTTGGGCTCGCCTTTGAAAGGCTATTCAATGCGGCTGCACGCACCTCAAAACTCAATTTTTTATTCTGAACGATCTGCCTAAAAACCTCTTGACTGGCTTTGGGATTAATCTCCAATGCTTTCAAAGTAAGTTTTAGGGTGTTATCTGGGGTTTGATCATTGACTAAAGAGATAATGGCTTCTCGTAAGTTATCCATTTTAAATCGCCCAATCGCATCCAGTGCTAGGTCAATATTCGGCTGCGAATCACTCTTTATTAATGTGCTAATCTGAACCAAAAGCATTTGGGTCAGCTCGGGTGATTGTACACGCGCTTGATTTTGCAAGGCGATTTGGGTATACGCGGCGGCATGAACTGGATTCTGGAACACCGACTTTACAGCCTCGTAAATCTCTTTATTGCCTAGCATTTCCGCGATGCCGATAAAAGCAGATTCATCGAGTGTCTTGATATTGGATTTGGGCCAAAATTTCAGAAAAGCAGTCTCCTTTTGTTTAACGGGTAATGCTTGGATAGCCCACAATATATTTGCCTCAGGAATATCAGTAGCGATGGGAGTGTTTAAGTAGGTTTGTAATTCTCCGGAATATTGCTCGAGCGCCCTGCGGGCAAGAAAGCGTTCAAATTTTCGTTCATAAGCCCCACCCATAGAATTCCCAGGGATTTCAGGCTTACTCGCACGAACCAGAATGTCGATTACTGACTGGTCGGCTCCGCCAACTTCCGACAGCGTTCGAAGGACCTGGGAACGAACAGCTGGATTCTTATCCTCCATAAGTTCTTTTACCGAACTAGCCATTTGTGCTGGGTTCAGCGAAAAGCTTGCGAGCGAACGAACAGCTTCTCGACGAAGATCGTGCAAAGGGGATTTCAAAAGGAATGAAAGGAGTGTAGCATCATAGTGTTTAATTCCTTCCAATGACCATAGAGCATGTATTCTAGTGACTTCATCCTGAGATTCATTGGAAGCCAATGCCATAAGACTCATCGCTAAGTCCTTGGTTTCAGAGATAGGGCGATCTGAAATCTGATGCCAAGCAGCACGTTTTTCCCAAAGGGATGGTGATTTGAGGTAATTGACCAGTTCTTCCGTTTTCACCTGATTGAAATCAAGGATATCACGTGGTTTTTGACTCACATGACGGATGCGCCAGATACGTCCATGCGACTTATCCCGATCTGGGTGTGTAGTCGGTAGTTCATTGTGAGAAATAATCTTGTTGTACCAATCCGCAATATAGAGGCTTCCATCTGGGCCAAACTCCATATTAACCGGGCGAAACCAGTCATCCTCAGAAGTCAGCAGGTCTGGTAAATGTTTAGCGGTAACCGTACCATCTGGATTGCGGACGATTCGAACGGCGTTGACCGAACTGGTAATCGGATTTGCTAAAAAAGCTACATTTTTATATTCCTCAGGAAAGGAACCAGAGGCATCATCAGCAAATGCCGTTCCCGATATTCCGGTCCCACCCACACGGAACTCGTGAAGGGTAGGGATGAAAGGCTGATAAGGGCTTAGCCGTTCATTGCCAATGCCCGGAAAACCTGTACCAGGTTCCATAGGCGCAACCGAATACCCCAAATCATTCGCTTCAGAACCATACCACTGACCATTGCCACGCAGCTGAAAGCCCCAAATATTATTGAGACCCGAACTGACCAGTTCCATTTTTTTGGCGTCCAAGGAAAAGCGGGCGATCTTGCTATAATCGATCTTAAGTTTGACATCACTTTTTAATGAGGACACTCCACTTTTGTTCAGGGCTCCTTGGCTAAAATGAATCCAGTCGCCGGGTCCTCGGATGAGCACATGCGCCATTGTGTGGGTATCTGTAAAACCAAAACCAGTGAGTAGGGGAGTTCGTTGGTCGGATTTTCCATCCCGATCTGCATCATTCAGAAAAAATAATTCAGAACCTTGCACCACATAAGCTCCATGCTTATAGGGTAAAATACTCATGGGAATCGTTAGTCCATCTGCCCAAATATTGGTTTTCACAGGATATCTCTCCTAAAGGTCAACGAACACAAGAATCTTGTCCACACCTTTTGTTTTTCCTTGATAAAGGTCCAATATCCGTTTGAAGTTTGGATGATTTTTCTGC
>CANKVC010000121.1 GCA_947486835.1 Cytophagaceae bacterium
CACGAATTCGCGGCCCAAACCTCTTGCAATCACAAGCGCCTCAGGACTCGATTTTCCTTCTTCTAACATCAACTGCGTTATGCCATAACGGTCTCTTAAATCCACCCAAATCATTCCCCCTTTATCTCTTGATTTATGAACCCAGCCACATAAAGTCACTTCTTGACCTACCTCTGTGATCCGCAATTCTCCGTTCGTGTGTGTACGTAACATATTTTCTTGTGCCAATTAAATTTGTGCAAAATTACTGAAATTGGATTGAGGGAAAAACATTTAGCTGTTTATTCTTTAAATCCTTAAATTAGTGCTTTGAAATTTTTGTGTGTTTATGGCTAATTTCGGAATTGTTGGATCAGGTATTGGCGGGATTGCATTAGCCATTCGGATGGCTTGTTTAGGCCAAAAAGTAGTTGTTTTTGAAGCCAATGGATATCCCGGTGGCAAATTATCTCAAATTGATTTAGGTGGCTATCGCTTCGATGCGGGACCTTCTCTTTTTACTTTGCCCAAGCTCGTGGATGAACTCTTTGAGCTCGCTGGAAAAAACCCAAAAGATTATTTTAATTACGTTCGATTACCTGAAATATGTAAATACTTTTGGACCGATGGGACTCAGCTTAGCACTCATGCGGATCCAATGGAAACCGCCTCGGAAATGGCCAAAATTTTAGGAGAAGAAGAAGCCAATATAGCTACATTTTTAAAGGGACTCCAACATAAATATGAAATCATTAGTGAACTGTTTTTAGAAAATTCATTACAAGATCTCAACACGTGGACCAGTAAAAAGGCCATGAGGGGCTATCTGAACATCCCAAATTTGGGTTTATTTTCAACCATGCATGCCTACCATGCGAGAAGATTTAAACATCCAAAAACGGTTCAGTTATTTGACCGATATGCCACCTATAATGGCTCCAATCCTTATCAAACCCCAGCAACATTATCCGTTATTCCTAACTTAGAATATAACATTGGTGCATTTATGCCAGTGGGGGGTATGATTTCCATTACCAACTCACTATGCCAATTGGCCAAGGAATTAGGTGTCGAATTTAGGATGAATGAGAAGGTGGAGGAAATTGTGACTGAGGACCAGCGTGCCGTGGGCATAAAAACAGCCAAAGGTATATTTGCCTTTGATCACGTAGCTAGTAATATGGACATTAGGCCAAGTTATAAAAATTTATTGCCCCAAATTCAAGCCCCAAAAAAGCTTTTGAATCAAGAAAGGTCTAGCTCCGGTGTTATATTTTATTGGGGAATGAATCGAAAATTTGATGCCTTAGGTGTTCATAATATTTTCTTTTCAGATCATTATAAGGAGGAATTCAAATGTATTTTTGAAGAAAAAACATTGTTAGGTGATCCTACGATTTACCTTCATATTTCGAGTAAAGTAGCCACAGAGGATGCCCCCGAAGGTTGTGAAAATTGGTTTATTTTAATCAACGCACCTGCAAACGAGGGCCAGGATTGGGATGATTTAGTTCAAAAAACAAAAGCGAATGTCATTCAAAAAATTTCAAAATGCTTAGGAATAGAGGTTGAGCCCTGCATCGTCGCGGAAGACATTTTAGACCCACGTTCGATCGAAAGTAGAACGTCTTCATCAGGGGGAGCGCTTTATGGAAATGCGTCCAATAATAAATTTGCCGCTTTTTTGAGACATCCCAATTATAGGTCTGCGATCAAAAATTTATATTGGGTGGGAGGAAGTGTCCATCCAGGCGGAGGAATCCCATTATGTCTTTCTTCCGCTAAAATTGCGGCCAAACAATTTCAGGAAAATAACTAATTTTACATTTTAAAAATAAGATTAACAATGATACAAAGACCACAATCCATTTTTTTAGCCATCGTTGTTTTAGCACAAAGCATCGTCGGATATGGTTTGCCTATATGGACAAAAACGGGCAATTCGGGACAAAGTGCAGAAATGACTAATATTCATTGGTCCATTTCTCAAAATGGAGCTATTGTTAATGAACATTCCCATCTTGCCCTAGCTCTATTGCTAACGGCATCGACGCTTTTGACAATACTCATCCTATTTTCATTTAAAAATAGAGTACGCCAAATGACCCTTGGTCTAGTAAATTCATTATTAATAGCCGGTTCGATGGCCTATACTTTTTGGATTATTTTCAAACAAGCGATGCCTGTTTTTGAACCGGAAAACCAAGGAGCTTATGGCTTCGGATTTTATGCGATGGTGGTCGCACTACTGGCCAATATGATAGCCAATCGGCTCATCAGAAAAGATGAAATGCTGGTACAATCCTCAAACAGAATGCGTTAGGCCGCGATAAGCACACCTCTTTAAGTCGATTATTTCATTTTAAATGGCAGTTCATAGCGTCATTTCCTGATAAAATTGGACTCAACCTTAATTACTAATCTTTTTTGCTGTGGATTGGATAATTTTGTTTAATTTCAAATTTAGAAGATTTTCTAAAGGTTTGAATAAATCATTAGAAAACAAAAGGACAAAACAATTCAGCCGACTTGAAATATATGCCGATTACCATAACAAAAGATTTACTGAGTAAAGAATTGAAAAAAACCTTTGGGTTTAGTCAATTCCGAGGGGAGCAGGAAGCCATCATTCAAAATACGTTAAAGGGAAATAATAGTTTTGTATTAATGCCTACGGGTGCTGGCAAATCACTTTGCTATCAACTGCCTGCCATTGTCTTACCAGGTACAGCGATTGTCATTTCGCCTTTAATTGCCTTGATGAAAAATCAAGTGGACCAAATGGTCGCTTTTGGCATCAATGCGCAGTTTTTAAATTCTTCATTAACCCGAGCTGAAATAAATCGGGTGAAAAGTGAGGTGATCAATGGCCAAGTCAAATTATTGTATATCGCTCCAGAATCCTTAAATAAGCAAGAAAATTTAAACTTTTTAAAGCAGGCCAATATCTCTTTTGTTGCGATTGATGAGGCACATTGTATCTCTGAGTGGGGACATGACTTTAGGCCTGAATACAGAAAGATTAGAACCATCATTGAGTCTATTAATGACAAATTACCCATCATAGCATTGACCGCAACGGCTACTCCTAAAGTACAGCAGGACATTCAAAAAACGCTTAATTTAGAAGATGCACACGTTTTTAAATCTTCTTTTAATCGTAAAAATTTGTATTACGAAATCCGATCGAAGAAGGATATTGATAAGCAATTGATTCGTTACATCAAATCAAACAGTGGAAAAGCCGGTATTATCTATTGTTTGAGTAGAAAAAGAGTTGAGGAGATTTCGGATTTATTATTGGTCAATGGCGTAAAAGCACTTCCTTATCACGCGGGCTTGGAGCCGCAAGTACGTATGACTAACCAAGAAGCCTTTTTGAATGAAGAGGTGGAGGTAATGGTCGCTACAATTGCCTTTGGCATGGGCATTGACAAGCCAGATGTTCGTTTTGTTATTCATTATGATGCCCCAAAATCACTGGAAGGATATTACCAAGAAACCGGTCGTGCAGGAAGGGATGGTCTAGAGGGTACTTGTATTTTGTTTTACACCTACGACGATATTTTAAAATTAGATAAATTCAATAAGGACAAGGCGGTTTCTGAGAAAGAAAATGCCAAGTTATTGTTGACCGAAATGGTGTATTATGCCAATCTAGGGGTTTGTAGAAGAAAACAGTTATTAGGTTATTTTGGAGAGTACATGGCTGATAATTGCGGATTCTGCGATAATTGCATGCACCCCACACCTACCTACAAGGCAGAACAAGAGGTTACTTGGGTTTTAGAAGCCATCAAACAAACTGGGGAAAGTTTTGAGGTAGAGCATATTGCCGACGTATTGGAGGGCAAAAACAACCCCTATATCACCAGTAATGAACAGGCTAAGCTGTCGGTTTTTGGGGTAGGAAAAGAAGTTTCTTGGAATAAAATTGTGGAAGAAGAGGAGGATGAGGACGATGAAGATGAGGATGGAAATCCTAAAAAGCCGCAATTACGTAAAAGATCTGCCAAAGAACCTAATCCAGAAAGTGTAAAATCGCCATGGATTTCGTTTATCAAACAAGTTTTGATTTATGGCTTATTGGAGAAGGATATTGAAAATTATGGTATTTTAAAGATTACGGAGAAGGGGCATGCATTTTTAAAAGATTCACATCCTTTGACATTTTCGAGAGACCATGATTATGAGAAAGAGGCCATTGATTTAGAAAATGCAGAGGAAAGTTTAGCCTTGGGAGCAAAGGCCTATGATGATGCTTTATTGGAGTTATTAAAGAACCTTGGAAAAAAGGTAGCCAAAGAAAAGATTTTGCCTCCTTATGTTATTTTCAAAGATCTTTCTTTGGAAGAAATGGCCACCACATATCCTACCACGCAGGAAGAAATGGCTCAGATTAATGGAGTTGGGATGGGGAAAGTGGTGAAATTTGGAAAACAATTCCTTGACGCCATTATTCGGTATGTAGAAGAAAATGAAATAGAGACGGCCAAGGAAGTAGTCGTGAAATCGACCGTTAATAAATCGAAGATTAAAATACATATTATCCAGCAGGTTGATCGTAAAATTGATTTAGATATTATTGCGGAGCAAAAGGAAATCTCCATGGTGGATTTAATTCAAGAGATTGAAACCATTTGTTATTCAGGGACCAAATTGAACTTAGATTATTTCATTAATCAAGTGATAGAGCCTGACAAGCAGGATGAGATTTTTGAATATTTTATGAGTGCAGATTCAGATAATATTGCCACAGCATTAGAAAACTGCAACATTGAGGATGTAAATGAGGAGGAGCTCCGATTAATGCGGATCAAGTTTTTAAGTGAATTAGCGAATTAGAACTACCATTAAGTATGAATGTATTGATATTGGGATCGGGGGGACGTGAGCATGCTTTTGCATGGAAAATCTCTCAAAGTAATTTGTTGAGCCATTTATTTATTGCCCCCGGTAATCCTGGAACTGCTAATGTGGGAACAAACTTAGCCGTGGGAGTGACTGATTTTGAGGGAATTGTCGCTGCTATACGAGCCCATAATATTGAGTTGGTCATTGTAGGTCCGGAGGAACCTTTGGTACGAGGCATACGAAATTTCATTGAATCCCAACCAGACTTACAACACGTAGGAATTGTGGGACCGGGTTCAGATGGGGCGCAGTTGGAGGGAAGCAAGGATTTCTCGAAAAATTTTATGCATACTTACGGCATACCTACTGCCGCCTCTAAAACATTCACTAAAGAGACTATTGAAGAAGGTTTGCTTTATTTAGAAGAGCAAAGTTTACCTATTGTTTTAAAGGCGGACGGCTTAGCTGCAGGAAAAGGAGTTATTATTGCCCAAAGTTTACAAGAGGCCAAAGATGCGCTGGAAGAAATGCTTTTAGAGTCCAAATTTGGCGCTGCATCTGAAAAAGTCATTATTGAGCAATTTTTAAGAGGTATCGAACTTTCTGTTTTTGTATTAACTGATGGTGAGAATTACGTAGTTCTACCGGAGGCAAAGGATTATAAGCGAATTGGAGATAATGATGAAGGCTTGAATACGGGAGGGATGGGTGCTGTTTCCCCAGTTCCATTTGCCACAGCTAAATTTATGGAATTGGTCAAAACGAAAGTGATCGACCCGACCTTGCATGGACTTAATGCCGAAAATATTAAATACCAAGGATTTATATTTATTGGCCTAATGAATCATGAAGGCGAACCTTATGTCATTGAGTACAATGCTCGGATGGGTGACCCTGAAACTGAGGTAGTATTACCAAGAATCGAATCTGATTTCCTATCTTTACTGATTGCTTCCTCAAATGGTACCTTGAGTGAACAAGTTTTACAGATTTCAAGTCAGTACGCAGTTACGACGATGGTCGTTGCTGGAGGATATCCCGAGAATTATAGAAAAGGGGATGTCATTTCAAATTTAGAGAAAATAGAGGATGCCTTTATTTTCCACGCGGGAACGCAGGAAAAAGAGGGAGAAATCATAACGAGTGGAGGCCGAGTAATGGCCTTTACAGGTACCTCAAACACCTTAGAAAATGCCATTCAAAAGTCGCAAAAGGCGGCCATTACGGCAAAGTATGAGGGTAAAAATTTTAGACGAGATATCGGCTTAGATGTTCTTAGATTTAAGAATTAATAGCTGATTTACATATAAAAATATGGGATGTAAGTCGTGCTCCACAGGATCATGTGGATCGAAAAAAGTTGAAGGAGAAGTTGTAGGCTGCCAAAGCAATGGCAGTTGTGGCACAGGTGCCTGCAACAAAATGAATGTTTTTGACTGGCTATCCGATTTGGATGTCCCTCAATTTCAACGTTTTCAGATCGTAGAAGTAAAATTCAAAGGAGGAAGGAAGGAATATTTTAGAAATTCCACCGAACTTATTTTACATACGGGAGATCCAGTGATGATTGAATCATCTACGGGCATTCACATGGGAGTAGTTTCCTTGCAAGGGGAACTAGTTAGACTCCAATTGCTGAAAAAGTCAATCAAAGACGACGAGAATCTAAAAAATATTGTTCGAATTGCCAATGAAAAGGATTTGGAAAAGCATGAGCAGGCAATTGCAAGAGACTTGCCTACGATGTACCGAGGTCGACAAATCATACAGGATTTGAAGTTGAACATGAAGCTTTCTGATGTTGAATTTCAGTCTGATGGTACTAAAGCTGTATTTTATTATTCTTCGGATGACCGAGTTGATTTCAGGGAATTAATT
>CANKVC010000122.1 GCA_947486835.1 Cytophagaceae bacterium
GTCCATTTCGCCTGATGGCAAAACCATGTATTTACCTTCTCTAGAGAAAAATTTCTGGAATGTGGTCAATTGCGAAACGGGGGATATTATTAAAAAAATTGATGGGTTTAAGCGCGCGCACAATACGGTGTATGGTTCGTCCGGAAATTCAGTTTATATGGGCGACATAGGAAATCCCTGGTTATATGTCTCCGATACAAAAACACATCAAATACGTTTAAAAGTGGGTCCGTTTTTAGGTTACGTACGTCCGTTCACCATCAATCATGATGAATCTTTGGGATTTGTGACGGTTGATAGTTTATTAGGATTTGAAGTGGGGGATTTAAAAACCGGTAGGAAATTAGCTAGCTTGGTGGTAGAGGGTTGGAATAAGGGTCCTGTGCGCAGGCATGGAAACCCGAGTCACGGCATTGGCTTGACTCCAGACGAAAAAGAAATTTGGTGATGTGATGGGTTTAATATGCGTTTGCATGTTTTTTCGGCGGTTGCGCCATACCAACAACTAACCACGATCCCGATGAAAGATATGCCGGGTTGGATCACGTTTAGTTTAGACGGAAAATTTGCCTATCCTTCTAGTGGCGAGGTGGTCGACGTGCGAACTCGAAAAGTTTTATTGAACTTAGAGGACGAGTTTCACAATGCCGTTTCTAGTGAAAAAGTGGTTGAGATTCAGTTTGAAAAGGGAAAGGCGGTTAGAGCTGGCGACCAATTTGGCGTCGGTCGGAAAAAATAAAATAAACCTAGGAAGAAGTTGTTGATTTTCTTCCTAGGTTTTTTTTGAAATTATTGCCAGGTTAATTGGAACAGATCGACGGCCTGTCGGGGCAATTCAGTTTCAACTTTTAATGCACCTTTTGTAATAGTCAATTTTTGTGGCGGATTCACTAGGGCCAATTGGCCTGCTTTTTCAAGCGCTGAAATTTGTTCAGCAGTTGGCTCCTTTGGCGATCCCATTTTTTTCCAAACTTCATAGCTATTGCTGTGCAAATCATCGATTCTGTAATGCGTTAGTTTGGCCGAAGAGGACTTAATGCCTGATATTTCCAAGGTGACTTTTGAAAATTCTCCTTTTTTATCAACATCGTGATAGTTCCAAACCATGATGGATGCGGTGTTTTTGTTTTTGGTGGCCATTGTTCCGATATCCGTTTTTGTTCCTCTAAAGCTTGAATCTAAAGCCATTTGCAAAGAATAACTGTGATCTGATTTTGATTCCACAAAATCACCTTGCATTTTCCCAAACATCCTAAATACATTTAAGACCGGTTTGTCTACTCCATTGGTCGCTAAATCTCTGAAACCATAAAACCAGGGTTGGTTTTCAAATTCAAAGGCCCAGGTTACGGCACCCAATAAATTGGAATTGTATTTTTTTGCCAATTCATATTTACGGGCAAAAGTGGCTGCAGTATAGCTTGAGTACATCGTTCCATTTCGGTAGGCATTTTGTGGACTTGTGGCCATGCCGCAAGCAGCGCAACCTTCAGGATCTGATTCACCGATGACAATGGGTAAATTTTTTAATTGGGGATAGGCAGCGATCACCTTTAAATTATCTTCAATGTTTTTGAGTTGGGCCCTAGCGCTCATGACCACTTTCCCTTGTTCTAATTTGGGGGATCCTTTGGCATGAAATAAAATTAAATCTAATGGCGAGCCTATTTTTTTCGTCACATAATTGGTGTCAAATAAACAATGTTTTAAAAACGCGTCTTGGAATTTCATTCCTCCTCCCGTGATATCGGTTCCGCCAATTTTAGCCGTTGGCAATGCCCTTTTTACCGCATCCGCAGAGTAATCATAGAGTTTAAAAAATTCTGCTTGTGTTCCTTTCCAATAAGCTGAATTGGGTTCGTTCCAAACCTCCCAATACCAGCTTTCCACTTCTCTTTTTCCATAACGAGCCACGCTATGTTTCACCCATTGGTAAATTAATTCCCCCCATTTTTTGTAATCTTTTGGCGGATAGGCCCAACCGGTATAGATGTCATTGTAGTTGTCGCCCGGTTTCCAAAAGTGTTTATAGGGTGTGGGGTGGGTGGAAAGCGCTTCAGGCATAAAGCCAATTTGGGCCAAAGGCTTCATTCCTCTCTGAATGTAGGTATCGAAAATCTTGTCGATAATGGTCCAGTCGTAGATCGGATTTCCTTGCGCATCTTCCGTGTAGGCATTGGTCGAACCCCATTTTAAACTTGCGACGCCATCGCCGGTGACCAAAAGGCTATGCGCTCTTACATAAACAGGCACTGGACTTAAGGCAGAAATTTCAGTTAGTAATTTTTTGCCATCTTTCATGTAGGTGTAATTCGGCTCATCATAGCCAAACCAAGCATAAATGGGCTTCATCTTTTCTTGGGTTTTCGAAAGGTCAATCGTGATTTTGGCTTGGCCGTTCATTTGTCCAAGGGCATTGGCAGAAAAAAGCAACGCACATGCAAGGAATATTTTTTTCATAGACTAGGTTTAGTCGACAAAAATATCGTTTTTGTTTTCAATTATCTTATAAATTTTTAATAAATTCATATAGATGAAGTATTCTATTTACCTTCTTTCTTTTCTATGTTTATCCGTTTTGATGAGCGCACAAGCCCAACAAAAGTTTTCGGTGTCGGGTAGAATTATTGAAAATAATCTGGAGGGCGCTCCCATCCCATTTGCCCACGTGTATTTAAATGGTACATCGATTGGGGCTCAAGCCGATGTAAATGGCCGATTTGTACTCAAAAACATTCCTAAAGGAATTTACAAATTCTCTATTTCGATGGTCGGGTTTAAGACGTCGATGAAGTTGACAAGCATCGATTCCGACCTTAAAAACCTCGTTGAGCGTTTGGATGAAAATGTCACGGATTTAGTAGAAGTTCGGGTAAAGGGTCAAAAGGATAAGGTCTGGAATAAATCGATCAAAGATTTTGAAAATGAATTTTTAGGTCGGGATATATCAAGGAGTGAGGTTCAAATTATGAACAGAGAGGTCATCGATGTGATTTATGATAAACAAAAAAGGGTCCTAACAGCAAAAGCAGAACAGCCATTGATGATTGAAAACCGAAATTTGGGTTATTTATATCGTGGCTTTTTGGTTGAGTTTCAGAAAGGGATTAATCGCATGAGTTTTAAGGCAAGTGGTTATTTTGAACCCTTAAAACCCAGTTCTCCAAAACAGCAGAAGCGCTGGGAATCCAATCGGAAAGATGTTTTTCAGGGATCTGTCAAACATTTTTTGTGGGCATTGTACCGAAATAAGTTGACCGAAGAAGGGTTTTCCGCCTATTATTACAAGGACCGAAAGTACATGGGAGTGGTACCTGAATTCAAAGCGGATGATGTTGTTAAGCCCACCAGTGATTCAACTGTTTTTTTGTTGGAATTAAAGGGGATGTTGACCATTGACTATAATTATAATTTTAGGCAAAATTCTAGGTTAATCCCTGTTTCACAGATTTTTTTCAATCAATATGGAGAATTGATTGATCCTTATTCCTTGGAATTGTATGGTAAAATGTCAGAAAATCGAATGGGAAAAGAATTGCCTTCGGATTATATCTATGTTCCGAAGGATTGAATTTGAAAGTTCAGTTCTGCATGCCTTTGTTTTTGAATTAGCTTTTGTGCCGAGTGCATATTGAAATAAACCTGTGGGGAGAAATTTAATTCCCCACGTTTTTTCCGGCGATATAACCTGTGGTCCAGGCGGATTGGAAATTAAATCCGCCCGTTATGCCATCGATGTCCATCACCTCTCCGGCAAAAAACAATCCAGGATGTATTTTACTTTGCATCGTGTTGACATCGATTTCTTGTAAGTCCACTCCTCCAGCGGTGACAAATTCTTCCTTAAACGTTGTTTTTCCTTGGACTACATAGCGGTCGTTCAATAGCGTGTTTACAAGTTTATTGGTATTTTTTGCGCCTAAATCATTCCACCTAGTAGCTGGATTAATTTCATTTTTTTCCAATAAAAATAGCCAAAGTCTATTGGGGATCTCAAAGGGATTTAGATTTGAAATCATTTTAGAACCATGTGCACTGATGGTTTTAACGAAGCTTTCACGAAGTGTATTTTCTTTCGTTTCATGTAGCCAGTTAACTAAAATACTGAACTCGTAATTTGATTCAGCTAGTATACGCGCTCCCCATGCAGATAATTGTAGGATGGCTGGGCCGCTCATGCCCCAATGGGTTATTAACAAAGGGCCTTTGCCTACCAGTTTTTGTCCTTCTATTCGAACCACCGCCTGCTCTACCACGATGCCCATTAGTTCACGAATGGGTTCTTTAGGCATGTTGAATGTAAACAAGGATGGGATCGGTGGGATAATGTTGTGGTTTAAATTAGCAAGCCAAGAAAACCCCGTTAGTTTAGGTTGGCCGCCAATCGTAACAATCACTCGGTCTACTTTTTCAGTTACTTCTTTATAGCTAATTTCAAAACCATTTTCTAAAGGCGTGATTTTGTCTATGGCGCGCAAAGTCCACAATTCAACCCCTAACGTTTTTGCTTCTTTCCAAAGGCAATCAATGATGCTTTGAGACTCATTAGATAAAGGGAAAACACAAAGATCTGGGTAGGTTTTCAATGGAACACCTCTATTTTCAAACCATTCCATGGTCGCTTTTGTATCAAATTGCTCAAAAGCTTTTCGCAGGAATTTTTCACCTCTAGGATATTTTTCGGATAATAATCGGTGATTTGATAATGCGTTTGTGACATTGCAACGGCCACCTCCTGAGATTTTTACTTTACCTAAAAACTTAGACGTTTTCTCAAATACCCGAACATTTGCTTGTGGAAAGTGTTTTTTTGCTGAAATGGCGGCAAAAAATCCGGCAGCTCCTCCTCCTAAAATGACTATTTCCAATGTGTATTTGCTAGTGTTAAGCAAAAATCATGAACAATTAGGGGAAAAGAAATTATTTGAGCAATTAAATTTTATTTCCCCAACTTAGCCGGAGTAAATCCTACCATTTTTTCAATTGCTGCAATCAGTTCTTAAATCAGTTCCTTCATACAAGGGCCATTCATTATATTCGGAATCTATTGGGTAGGTGCCCCCATAAAGTCTCATGGAATCCAAGAAAAAATTATTGAAAGATTTTACACTAATGGATTTGGGATTTTAACTTTCTGAGCTACCTAAAAAAAGATCCGACTATGCCGGATCTTTCTTATTTAAAATCAATAAACTGATTATTATTTCTTTTGCTCAGATAAAAAGGTGATCAAAGAAGCGAATTCCTCATACGATAATTCATTGGCTAGGCCATTCGGCATCATCGATGATTCCATCTCTTTTCTGCTGGTAATATCTGCCGTTTTAATCGTGGTTGTTTGACCTGTGATATCTCTTAAAATTAATCTTTCTGCTGATTCAGAGGTGACAAATCCCATATACTCTCTCTTGTTTTTGGTCGTAATTAACACCGTTGCAAATCCTTGTGAGATCGATGCATTTGGTTTTAAAATAGACTCGGCGATTTGCTCCCTATTCATGATCGCACCAATCTGCCCCATGTAAGGTCCTTTTGGCATATCTCCCGGTTTCAAACTATGGCAAACGACGCAACCTTGCTTATTAAATAAGGCTCTACCTGCATTTGAATTGCCTGGCATTTTGACCATGGCTAACATGATATCTTCGATTGAGGTATTTCCTATTTGTCCTTTTTTATTACGAATGGCTTCTAGGTCAACTTTCACCTCTTCTTTAGCTACCATATTTTGAGCAGAACCGGCCATCTCGGCGATTTCCATTTGATGCTTTTCATTTAAATCAGCTAATGCTATTTTTTCAGCATCAGATGATTTGTTCCAAAGAGCCAAGAAGAAATTCTTTATTTCTGGACTTGATTCCCAATCAGCCGTCTTGTAATATGGACCGTGTCCATTTGGCTTCGTCGACCACCAATATTGGCCCTCGTAGAAATTTTCTTTTTTGTACAAACGAGCGACTGTTTCCAAAATCTGCGATTTTAATTTAGCGTCTTTTGACTTATTATATGTGGATATAAGTGCCTTGGCAACAGCCGGATCATGCATATAACGCATGGCCCATAATGCAATCGTAGCGTTCTTTGTACCCAAAGCTGCGATGCTTTCCTTCTTGGCATCCAAACTTCTTAGCGCTTGAACAGCTACGTGTGAAGGAATGATGGCCGAATTAGGTGTTGCGTGTGGACCTTCCTTATCTTTGGGAGGTGCCACAAATGAGTTAGGAACTTTTACTTGTAATAAAGCTGCTATCGCTTCTTTGCGGCCTAATCTGCCTAAACCAATCGCCGAGGCAACTTGAATGCGTGGAGATGGATCTTTTAATCCATTCAAATAAGGGGCTAATGGAATTAATTTGCTTTTCGTTTTTCTGTCGGCCATCGCTCTTAATGCAAATTCTCTAACGCTTTTATCTGCAACTAAAGTAACAAGATTTGCCAATCCCTTTTGATCCGCCGCTTGCGCATACGTAAATATTCCAGTAGCTCTTGTATACAGAGGGAGAGATTTATCCGCCGCTAATTTCCAAGATATGGATGCGGCATCCTTTGCATTTCTGCCCAATAGTTCTTGTTGGG
>CANKVC010000123.1 GCA_947486835.1 Cytophagaceae bacterium
CTGGTTTTATGGGGGATGTGGGAATTATAGCTGCATTTAGTAGGACCTTCTGTGGTTCTTGCAACCGAATTCGGGTGACCTCTTTAGGCCAAGTTAAAACGTGTTTATATGATGATGGTGTTTTTGATTTAAAGGATTATCTGCGTTTAGGAGTTTCGGATGAAGATTTGAAGAATACCATGATCAAAATTTTTGGTGAGCGGCCAAAAGATGGTTTTGAAGCAGAAAATAATAGAAAAGGAGTTATTAACGAGTCTATGACTTCAATAGGAGGATAAAATATGCAATCGGTTTCAGAATTAATTAATGGATTTAGTCGATTAAAGGTCTTAATTATAGGCGATTTAATGATCGATTCATATACCTGGGGAAGGGTTAGTAGGATTTCTCCTGAAGCACCTGTTCCCGTAGTGAATGTTATTCGCCGAGAATCTCGTTTAGGTGGAGCTGGAAACGTAGTTTTAAATATTGCGAGTTTAGGGGCTACCGCTGTGATTTGTTCGGTGATTGGCGATGATGCGCCAGGAAGGGAATTGCAAAAAATAATTCTTGATTCAAATTTGTCGACGGAAGGTTTGATTGTAGAGCCAGGTCGAATGACTACAGTGAAGGAAAGGATTATTGCTGGGTCCCAACAAGTCGTTCGGGTAGATTCAGAGACGGAAAGTTCGATTTCTTCTTCTAGCCAAAAAGCCTTATTGGCCCATATAAAAGATTCAATTTCTGACGTGGACGTCATTATTTTTGAAGATTATGACAAAGGAGTTTTAAGTGCAGAGTTGATTCAATCCGTCATTTCGATGGCCAAAGAAAATAATATTCCTACCGTGGTCGATCCCAAGCGGAAGAATTTCTTTGCCTACAAAGGAGCCACTTTATTCAAACCTAATTTGCACGAATTAAGAGATGGCTTAGGTTTAATGCCGATGGATTTTGATGTGGATCATTTAGCCGAAACGGTTCGAAAATTCAAAGTTTCACAGGAATTTACTGGTGTATTTGTGACTTTATCAGAACGAGGAGTTTATATTGATTTCGAAAACGACCAACAATTAATACCGGCACACATTCGACAAATTTCAGACGTTTCAGGTGCTGGAGATACGGTCATTTCTATTGCCGCTTGTGTGTTAGCCTTGGGCGGTTCTACGGAACAAATTGCCTCTTTAGCCAATTTAGGAGGAGGTTTGGTTTGCGAATCTTTAGGAGTTGTTCCTATTAACTTAGCGCTTTTAAGTAAAGAAGCAGACCAACTGTAATTTTTGTAAGATCCTTTAGCTTACCATGAGCCGAAGAAATAATTACCCAACCCAAGCGGTAAACTCAATTTCCACTTTATATTGAGGTGCAATTAAAGCCGAAATTTCATAAATGCCCGTAGTGGGTTTTATGTCCTTAAAAAAATGCGCGTGTGCCCTTGCAATTTCTAAATTTTGAGAAATGTCGGTTGTAAAAATACGCGTTCTTACCACGTCTTTAAACGATGAACCTGCTTCTTCCAGAACCACACCGATTCGCTCAATGATGTTAAAAGTTTGTGCATATAAATCATCTGCGCTTACTTTTTCTCCATCGATGATAGCTACGGTGCCAGAAATTTCAAGAAGATTTCCTGTTTTAACTGCGCGGCAATAGCCAAAAGTATCTTCGAATGGGGAACCTGAGGATATGTTTAATCTTTGTGACATGGTGTTTTGTGTTTTTAGACGCGAGTTATCGCGTCTCTACAGGTTTTTATAACAAGGCTTGTTTTAAGATTTTTTTCCACAATTCCGGTTTGGCATGGCTAACCACTTCGCCTATGACGATGATGGCTGGATTACAAAGTTCTTCTTTTTTCGCCATATTTTCAAGGTCAGCTGCGGTTGAAATACCGATTCGCTGATTTGCCATGGTTCCATTTTGAATGATAGCGGCCGAAATATCGCCCTTGCCATAGGTTTGGCATAGCTGTGCTATTTCACCTAATTTATTCATGCCCATCAAGATGACTAGCGTGGCCGTCGACTGAAGTCCTAGATTTAGGTCTTCAGTTAAGGATCCGTCCGTTTTTGTTCCTGTCATGACCCAAAAACTTTCATTGACCCCACGAACGGTCAAGGGAATATCAGCACTTCCAGCTGCTGCGTAAGATGAACTAATGCCTGGGATGTAATTTGTCAACAAGCCAAAAGCTTTTGCATATTCGATTTCTTCTTGGCCACGGCCAAAAACAAATGGATCACCTCCTTTTAATCGGACTACATGACCAAGTGCATAGGCTTTTTCAACAATCAATGCATTGATAGCAGACTGAGAATGACTCTCTCCCGGTTTTTTTCCTACAAAAATTTTCTCACAATGGGCCGAGCAATGTTCCAATAACGAAGTATCAACCAACGCATCATATAAGACAGCTTGCGCGGAGGCTATCGCTTTTATGGCCTTCAATGTGATCAATTCCGGATCACCAGGTCCCGCTCCCACGACGCTTAGTCGGGGCTGCGGCTCTAATTTTCTGAAATGAGTTAAATTTTTCATGCTTTATTTTGGCGGTATGAGGTTGCAGCGGTTAAAAACTTTTCTGCTTGTGCTACATATTGATTGGCAAATGCTTCTGTTGGTTCTTGTTGGTTTATTTGTAAAACCAAGGCCGAAAACGTTTCCGCATTTATAGCAAATTCACCCGTCGAAACGAAGTTTTCATCAAATTTATTGATCACTGCTGTTTGATTCGAAACCGTAACACTTTTATCTAACAACAACGCTTTGGCAGCTGAAATAAATACGGAATACGCATGGTAAATCGCATCGGCCCAACGTTTGTCCTCCAAAGCTGCAATAGTCCATTCGTATTTTTCTTGAGATTCGAAGAGTAGCGTTGCTACTAAATCGATCATGACACCGGCACATTCTCCGACACCAATTTCCGTAATAAAGTTTTCGGATGCACCCCAATCAATAAAGTCGTCTTGAACTAAATTGGATAAATCGGCCAATGGTTTAATCAATGTATAAAAATGATTTTCGCCTAAACGGTCATAATATTCATGGAAATATTCCCCATCCTGTGCATTTTCTTCGTAATTATTCAGAACAATCCTAAGTACCTCAGGACCTCTTTTCGAAGGCACTTTAATCACTTTGTCTGCGATACGACCCTCTCCATTTCCTAATGTTGCTCCTCCTAAAAGTACTTGCAATGCAGGTAAAACTCGTTTGTCGGGAGCCTTTAAGGATGAACCATGAAAACCGATCGAGGCCATACTGTGCTGACCACATGCATTCATGCAACCCGAAATTTTAATTTTCATTTGGCTGTCATGAATCAACGCAGGGAATTCGTCATTGATTACTTGTTCCAATTTGGAAGTGATATTGGTCGAATCCGAAATAGCCAAATTACAGGTATCTGTTCCTGGACATGCGGTAATATTGGCAATGGAATTTGCACCTGGAGCGGCTAATTCGTGCGCGGCCAACGTTTGGAATACGTAGGGTAGATTGGCCGCTGGCACAAATTTCAACAACAATCCTTGGTTGATCGTAATCCGAACATCATCCCCTATATACCCTTGGAGCGCATTGATTAACGATCTAGATGTGTCACTTGAAATATTTCCATTTAAGATTCGCACGTAAACGCCATGAAACCCTTTTTGTTTTTGCTCGAAGGTATTTGTGGCCAACCATGTTTTATAAACCTCTGACGAGGGAATTGCCACATCTGATAATTGGGTCGGCTCGCTTACTTCCCATGCTGCTGCATCCGAAATCGGGTAGCTATGATTTTTTAATGCTTTTGTCTCAGCTTGCACTAAGTTCATGAATTCTTCAAACCCAATTTTTTGAATCAAGAATTTCATACGTGCTTTGTGACGTGAATTACGTTCTCCATGACGGTCAAAAACACGAAGTACGGATTCAATAAAAGGAATCACTTGGTCCTCAGCTAAGAACTCATGCGACGTATACGCGAGCATGGGTTGGGCTCCAAGGCCACCGCCGACTACGACTTTAAATCCTTTTAGACCGTCAACGATTTTTGGGATAAAACCCATGTCGTGTAAGTAGGCCAAAGAAGTGTCCTCATCGGTATTTGAGAAGGATATTTTTACTTTGCGTCCCATTTCTTGGCAAATAGGATTGCGCAAGAAATAGCGAAACGCGGTATCAGCATGTGGGCTGACGTCAAAAAGTTCTTTTGGATCTATGCCAGAAGTGGGTGAGGCCGTAATGTTACGAACGGTGTTTCCGCAGGCTTCACGTAAAGTAATATCGTCTTGTTCTAATTTTGCCCAAAGTTCCGGTGTTCGATCTAAGGAGACAAAGTGAATTTGGATGTCTTGCCGAGTGGTTAAATGCAAATTTCCCGTCGAGTATTCATCGGAAATATCGGCAATTCGTTTCCATTGATGAAACTGAATTTTGCCGTAAGGAAGCTTAATCCGGATCATCTGAACGCCTTGTTGGCGCTGCCCATAAACCCCTCTTGCCAAACGTAGGCTTCTGAATTTTTCCTCATGAATTTCGCCAGCCTTAAATTGAGCAATCTTTTTTGCTAAATCTAAAATGTCTTTTTCAACGATCGGATTTTCTATCTCAGTGCGGAAACTATGCATTTTTTTATCTTGTATTGTTAATAAAGTCTATATAATATATAGAGTAGGTGCAAATCTACGAAATTACCTTTTATTGGCAAACAATTTTTATATTCGTTTTAAAATTAATTTAGGATGAAAAAATTATTGTTGATTATAATGGTTGCCATTTCCTTTAAGGCGGTTTCGCAAAAGACAGCTTCCATTGCCCCAAGCGATCCTGAACCACAGGGGGTCCAAGTTGTAAAAACAACGCATGCGATTTTAATCGGAGGGAAGACGATTCAGTATACTGCATTTACTGGATACATGCATATGAAGGCGGATACGGGGAAAGTTTTGTCCAAAATATTTTTTACCTATTATCAAAAAGAAGGGGAGGATGCTGGAAAGAGGCCGGTAACATTTACATTTAATGGGGGTCCGGGATCAGCGTCGTTGTGGTTGCACATGGGAGGTGTGGGTCCTAAAAGAGTACTTTTGAAAGATGATGGTTCAGCGACTGCGGCACCTTATACCTATATCCCAAATGAATTTTCATGGCTAGACAAAACGGATTTGGTCTTTATTGATCCAGTGTCTACCGGATATTCAAGAGCGGTCAATGGCGAAAAGGAGAGTAATTACCATGGCTATGTGGAGGATATTACCTCTGTAGGTGCATTCGTTAGAAACTTTTTAAGCCGGTATGATCGTTGGGCTTCTCCAAAATTCCTCGCAGGAGAATCCTATGGGACGACACGTGCGGCAGGATTGTCTAAATATTTACAGGATACGCATCGGATTTATATCAATGGGGTTATTTTAATTTCGGCAGTCTTGAATTTTGGAACGAATAATTATGACATTGGAAACGATTTGCCGAGGGCATTATATATTCCATCTTATACGGCTGCGGCTTGGTACCATAAGAAATTGGCCCCCGCTTTATTGGCTCGTCCCATCGCAGATGTCTTGAAAGAATCGGAGGCATGGTCGATTGGGGAATATGCTTCAGCATTAATTAAAGGTGGCTGGATGTCTGCCAAAGAAAAAGAGGCCATCGCTGAGAAAATGGCTTATTGGACTGGTCTTTCAAAAGAACTTTGTTTACAGGCGAATTTGCGTGTGGATGAGAACAGATTTTATAAAGCTCTACGCCGCGGGGATGGCTTGTCGGTAGGCCGATTAGACGCCCGATTTACGGGTCGCGACTTAGATGATGCTGGGGAATATGTCGATTTTGATCCCTCATTTGCCAATATTGACGGTCCGTTTACAGCGACAATTAATGATTATTTGTCCAAAGAATTGAAGTTTAAAGAAGAGAAGGGCTATAATGTATTTGGAAATGTGTATCCATGGTCTTACAAGAATGTGCAAAATAAATATTTAAATGTGGCGGAGAGCTTGCGTGATGCGATGGCCAAAAACCCGAATCTGAAAGTGTACTTAGGCTGTGGATATTATGATTTTGCCACCCCTTATTTTACGGCTTTATATGATGTGGAACATATGTTTTTGCGCCCTGAACAAAGAGCGCGAGTAGACATAAAGTTTTATGAATCGGGCCATATGTATTATATACACAAACCAAGTTTGATTCAATTTAAAAAGGACATTGATTCCTTTTTCGATTCTTCGAAATAAATTCTTAGCTTTGCCATCCCATTCAGAGGGGTGTCCGAGTGGTTTAAGGAGCACGCTTGGAAAGCGTGTGTAGGTCTCAAGCTTACCGAGGGTTCGAATCCCTTCCCCTCTACAAAGCCTTTCAGCGTGAGCTGAGAGGCTTTTTTAATGGGCGGAAGTGAATTCCGCTAGCGAGATTGAACGAACGCCCATTAAAAAAGCCACGGTTCGCAGCGCGAACAGTGGCAGGCTTTGTGCAAGATGCCCTGCGGGCTGACAGCGAAACGGAGTGGAGCTGTCACTCCCGAACTTTGAGTTTCAAGCGAATGGTGTTAGGCTTTGTGCAAGATGCCCTGCGGGCTG
>CANKVC010000124.1 GCA_947486835.1 Cytophagaceae bacterium
AAGAAAGAGAAAGAACTTACATTACTAAAACGGGCGCGGTAAAATGGGTGGAGGTTTCTTCCACCATCGTCAGTGAATCAGATTCCAATACCTTTTTAAGTATCATTGGCGAGGATGTCACGGAACGAAAAAAGGTGACTGAGGCGTTAAATAGATCGAATTCCCAACTTCAAGACTTGATCAATAATACCACCGACTTAATCCAAATAACGGGTATTTCGGGTCGGTTTTTGTTTGTCAATAAGGCCTGGCTTGAGACTATGGGATATACAGAAGAGGAAGCAAAGGATTTGAAAATGCAAGATGTTTTGCACCCTGAGTTTGCCCACATCACGATCGATCAATTCACAAAGCTGAGCAAAGGGGAAGAATTAACGGAATTCACGGCTGTATTTAAGCGCAAGGATGGCCGTCGATTATATGTCAGCGGCTCGGTGACTTGTCGGTTTGAAAAGGGTTTCCCAACAGCCTATCGCTGTATTTTACATAATTCAACCGCAAAAGTTCGAGCTGAGCGAGCCAATAAATTATTTTCTTCCATTGCCCAAGTGGCCATTAATTCCACGAATCTGGATGATTTGTACGTGAATATCCACAAACAATTAGGGGAGGTGATCGACGTAAAGAATTTCTTTATTGCGCAATATGATCCGGCTAAAAGCTTTCTGTATTTCCCTTATTACATTGACGAATATTTCAATTCTAGAGTTCATTTTACGAAGCGAAAATTAGGGAATGGTTTGACTGAATACGCTATTATGGCCAATAAGCCATTGATTTTGCATGATGACGAAATTCATAAATTAGCCGAGGAAAAGGTCATTTATTTATATGGAGTGGTGCCTAAGGTGATGCTTTGCGTGCCTTTACGCATTGGTGATCGAGTTACTGGTATTATTGGGGTGAAATCGTATGAACGGGTCAACAAGTATGAAAACCGAGATTTAGAATTACTGGATTTTATCTCGGGTCAAGTGGCGCTGGCTATCGCCAGAAAACAGGCAGAAGAGGCTTTGGCTCGTGAAACAGCTCGTTTAAGTGCTATTTTTGAAGGTAGTTCTCATTTAATGTGGTCGGTCAACAAGCGGTTGATGCTGACCAGTTTTAACCTTGAGTATGCTGAGCTATTAGAGGAGCAGCTTAATATGAAGCCTCAATTAAATTTTTCAGCCGAAACCATGGGTTTTAAATTGTTGCCTCCGGAAGAGCGACGTCCCTTGGAGGATAAATACAAAGCAGCTTTTCGGGGCAAAAAGCAACATTTTGAGCTGGAGTTACAGACGAAGGAGGGCGTTGAAAAGTGGCTTGAGGTGTATTTGAATCCAATTTTGGCACAAGGGTCTATTCAAGAAGTTTCCGGTATCGCCCGTGATATTACTGATTTGAAAAAATACCAAAGGGAATTAGTGTTTGCCCGCGAACAGGCGGAGTATTCCCTTAAAGTGAAGGAACAGTTTTTGGCGAATATGAGTCATGAGATTCGTACACCTATGAATGGAGTGATAGGCATGGTGGATATGCTGAGTGATACGAGTTTGGATACGGAGCAAATGGACTATGTTCAAACGATCAAAAAATCATCGGATACGCTTTTAAATATTTTAAATGACATTCTAGATTTAGCGAAAATTGAAGCTGGTAAAATGGCTTTACATCCTCGAGATATTATTTTAAGAGATGTTTTCGAGCGTTTAATGGCTTTGTTTTCTCAAATTGCTAAGCAGAAAGGAAATACCTTGTCCTTTGATTTGGCGAAAGATATACCTGAATGTGTGCAAGTAGATGAAACTCGTTTGTTGCAAGTATTATCAAATCTGACTTCCAATGCACTCAAATTTACAGAGAATGGTAACATTCAAATTGACGTTTCGGTCTTAAATAAAATAGATGATCGCTTTGATTTACATGTCAAAGTATCTGATACTGGAGTGGGCATCAGTGAGTCAGATTTAAAAATATTATTTAATTCGTTTCAGCAACTTGATAATTCTACGACAAAAGTTCATGGCGGAACAGGCTTAGGATTGGCTATTTCCCGTGAGATTTGTAAACTGATGGATGGAGATGTGGGTGTAGAATCTACCGTTGGTGTGGGAAGTACTTTTTGGTTTACGATCAATTTAAAAGTAGGGGATCGTGCATTTGCCATTGAACATAAGGAAGACAAAACGTTTGAGATTAGCGGGAAATTGAGTGAATTAAGGCCCACTATTTTATTGGTCGACGATAATGCGACCAACAGAAAAGTCGCGAGTCAAATATTAGTTAAGTCGGGATGTCAGGTCGACTCAGTGTCAAGTGGAAAAGAGGCTATCATTAAATTGCAGGCTGATGTAACGTATGACTTAGTTTTGATGGATATTCAAATGCCTGAGATGGATGGAATGGAAACAACCAAGCAATTAAAAGACTTGAATATCATTGATTTGCCCCCAATTATAGCCATGACGGCTTATGCGATGAAAGAAGATCGGGATCGGTTTTTAGCCGTAGGTATGGATGATTATTTAGCGAAACCCATCCGTGCCCAATCTTTAATTGAGATGGTGACTCAATGGGTTACACAGAAAAAAGGAAAAAAAATAAAGAAGAAAGAAGGTAAATCTGTAAAAAAGAAGACCTCTTTGGTTGTAGATATTGACGTCATACATGCATTATCTGAGGCCATGGGAGGGGATTTAGCTTTTGTGAAAGGGATGTTGGCTGAATTTATTATTGAAGCCAAAGAACAAATTGAAACTGCAGAAAAGGCCTATAAATTGAATGATTGCCAGGGCGTTCAGTCTGAATTACATACCTTAAAAGGAAATTCGGGTACTTTGGGTGCTTCTCACGTACATGAAATTTGTGAGATGATTGAGGCTAAGGCTAAGGTTTGTGATTTTACAAACTTTAAAGAGGAAATCACAATGCTTAAATCCGCATTAATTAAATTTGAAATTGAAATAGTTAACCTTTAAACCTATTAATTATGTTGAAACGTATTCAGTTTATTGGATTATTGTCTATCATGGCAATATCTGTGGCTTTTGGCCAACCTACCGAAAAAATCATTAAAGTGGCAGTTGCTGCTGATCATGCGAATTGGAATTATAGTATTGGAGAGAAAGTGAATTTTACCATTACGGTAACGAAGAATGGAAGTCTTGTTCCAAATGCTTCCGTTCGCTATGAAATAGGACCAGAGAAACAGGATCCTACTCAAAAAAAATCAGCGATTGCGGCCACTGGTATGATTAAAGTGGATGGAGGAACACTGTCAAAAGCGGGATTTCTTCGTTGCATTGCTATCGCTGAGGTCGATGGAAAGGAATACCGCAATCTTGCCACGGCGGGATTTGCTCCTGGAAACATTCAGCCTACCGTTGAGAATCCTGCCGACTTTGATAATTTTTGGGAAAAGGCTAAAGAGGATTTGGCTAAGATTCCGATGGACGCGAAGATGACATTGATGCCTGAAAGGTGTACGGAGAAAACGAATGTATATCACGTTAATTTGCAAAATTATCGATTAGGTGCTCGGCTTTATGGAATTTTATGTGTGCCTAAAAAAGAGGGAAAATACCCTGCTTTATTACAGGTTCCCGGTGCGGGTGTCCGCGCCTATGGTGGTGACATTGCCACGGCAGAGAAAGGGGTAATTACTTTTCAAATTGGTATTCATGGGGTTCCTGTAGATATGAACCCAACGGTGTATACCGATTTAGGTGCGGGTCCTTTATCCGGTTATTTTAATTACAATATGGACGATAAAGATCGTTTTTATTACAAGAGAGTGTATTTAGGATGCGTGCGTGCGAATGATTTTCTGACAAGTTTGCCTCAATATGATGGCACTAATTTAGCGGTTACGGGTGGAAGCCAAGGAGGAGCTTTATCCATTATTACCACAGCTTTAGATGCACGAGTTAAAAGTTTAGGTGCTTTTTATCCGGCGTTATCGGATGTGACAGGTTATTTGTTTGACCGTGCAGGTGGCTGGCCACATTATTTTGATAAGGCAAATAGGTTGGCGAATGAGAAAAAGGATAAAATATCAACCATATCTTATTATGATGTGGTGAATTTCGCTCGTCGAGTAAAGGTTCCTGGGTATTATTCTTGGGGGTATAATGATGAAACTTGTCCGCCAACTTCCATGTATGCAGCTTACAATGTTATTTCAGCACCAAAAGAATTATACTTAGCGCTAGACACGGGCCATTGGACTTATCCTGAACAAGGTGAGAAAATGAGTGCTTGGTTGCTCGGTCGATTAAAACCTTAGTCTAAACGCTTAATCAGGACATTTTGGCTGATATTTCTTCATTGTTCTTAGAAATCTAGCCATTATTTCCGATTTTGGATTATGGTTTTTTAATTGTGAATGGATTCGAAATTATTCAACACATGAATCCTAATAATTATACGTCACAAGCCGGTATTTTGATTCAAAATGCAATGGAGATTGCGACTAAAAATGGCCAACAAGCCATTGAAACAGGCCATCTGCTTTCATCTATTTTACAAGATGATACGCAGACGGCCTCTTTTTTGTTAAAGAAAATAGGTATGTCAAATGCAGTTGTCCAAGAAAAACTGCGTCCTATTTTAGAAAAGTATCCCAAAGTTTCTGGTAATCCATTTTTAAGTAATGGATTGCAGTCGGCCTTACAAAAAGCTGAAAAATTGAAAGAAGAATTTGGGGATTCTTACGTCAGCGTTGAGTTATTATTTCTCTCTTTGCTGGAAACTAATGATGTGATTGCCGATATGTTAAAATCATTTGGCATGAACGCAAATCAATTTAAAAGTGCTATCAAAGAACTTAGAGGAAATAAGAAAGTGAATGATCCACATGCAGAAGGTACGTACCAATCCTTAGAAAAATATGGTCAAAATTTAAATGAATTAGCTAAAGCGGGAAAAATTGATCCTGTTATAGGTCGTGATGATGAAATCCGACGAGTGCTTCAAATATTATCTAGGCGAACTAAAAATAACCCAATTTTATTAGGTGAACCCGGGGTAGGTAAAACGGCGATTGTCGAGGGTTTGGCTCAAAGAATTGTTTCAGGCGATGTTCCTGAAAATTTGAAATCTAAAATTATTATGTCGCTGGATATGGGTTTACTTGTGGCCGGTGCTAAATATAAAGGTGAATTTGAGGAGCGATTAAAAGCGGTCATCAAGGAAGTAACGGATTCTAACGGTGAAATAGTTTTGTTTATTGACGAAATTCATACGTTGATAGGTGCTGGTGGCGGTGGCGAAGGGGCCATGGATGCAGCTAATTTATTAAAACCTGCATTAGCCAGAGGTGAATTACATGCCATTGGTGCAACGACTTTAAAGGAATATCAAAAATACATCGAGAAGGATAAGGCTTTGGAACGTCGCTTTCAATCGGTCTTGGTTGAGGAGCCGGATGTGGCAGATGCCATTTCTATTTTGAGAGGTATTAAAGATAAATACGAGTTGCATCACGGCGTTCGTATTCAAGATGATGCCGTCATTGCTGCAGTCGAATTATCAAATCGCTATATTTCAGATCGTTTTCTGCCCGATAAAGCAATCGATTTAATGGATGAAGCTTCTGCAAAGATGCGTTTGGAAATAGATTCTGTTCCAGAAGAAATAGATGATATTCAACGAAAAATTATGCAGTTTGAGATTGAGCGTGAGGCGATACGTAGAGAGAATAACAAAGAAAAAGAAACCATTTTAACGCGTGATTTGGCTGATTTGACAGAGAAGCGAGATGGGTTAAAAGCTAAATGGCAGTCGGAAAAATCTGTATTGGATTCCGTGAGGGCTGAAAAAGAAAAGATTGATAAATTAAAATTAGAGGCGGATCAAGCTGAGCGATTGGGTGAATATGGCAAAGTAGCTGAGATTAGATATGGCCGTTTGGTCGAGTCTGAAGTTAAATTAAAAGAGCTCCAACTAAATTCTGCGGGTGCTAATTCCATGCTTCAGGAAGAGGTTACCGCGGAAAATATCGCCGAAGTGGTTTCGAAGTGGACGGGTATTCCGGTCAACAAAATGTTGCAAACGGAGATTGACAAATTACTTCATTTGGAAGATGAGTTACATAAAAGAGTGGCGGGGCAAGATCAAGCCATAGAAATGGTTTCTGATGCGGTGAGGAGATCCAGAGCTGGATTGCAAGATCCTCGTAGACCCATCGGTTCCTTTATTTTCTTGGGTACCACGGGAGTTGGAAAGACGGAATTAGCCAAGTCATTAGCCGCTTATTTGTTTAATGACGAAAATGCGATCGTTCGAATTGATATGTCAGAATATCAGGAACGTCATGCTGTTTCTCGCTTAATCGGAGCGCCTCCGGGATATGTCGGCTACGACGAAGGGGGGCAGTTGACCGAGGCCGTGCGACGTAAACCTTATTCAGTGGTACTTTTAGATGAAATTGAAAAGGCACATCCTGATGTTTGGAATATATTGTTGCAGGTATTGGATGAAGGGCGTTTGACCGATAACAAAGGCCGGACCGCTAATTTCAAAAATACCATTATCATATGACATCTAACATTGGTCGCCATTTA
>CANKVC010000125.1 GCA_947486835.1 Cytophagaceae bacterium
ATGATCCATTAGTCCCATCATTATCGGACTTCTTAGTGACTAAATTAATGACGGCCGACATCGCATCGGAACCGTATAAAGTGGATTGTCCCCCTTTAATAATTTCAATTTTTTGGATGTTAGCTAAATTAATCAAATTCCAATCCATCACTTGGCTTATATGCGAAGGGTCATTTAATGGGAATCCATCCATCAACAATAACACATGGCCAGTATTGGCACCTCTAACGTAAATTTCTTGGTTTGAACCCGGCGCGCTGCGCGCGCCTACCACCGAGATCCCCACCTGCTCCTGCAATAATTCACCCAAACTTTTGCCCAAACTCGCGCGTATCTGCTCCGTCGTAATGAGTGTTAGGACTTTGCCCGTGCGGGCCAACTTCCCCGCCAATTTTGGCGCGGATACTTCCACTTCCTCTAAAATCGTTACCGTGTCTCTCCCTGATTTAAACGATAGATCAGTGGGAGGAAGCGAAAGTAAATCACTCGGAAAAGCATGACTAGGCTTTAACAAAAACGTGTTAGCCAATACAGAACCAGACTGTAGCATAAAAGTAACAGCCAACATAGAACTATACTGTAGCAAAAACGCAACAGACACCCGTGCAAAACCTTGCACTTTTTTAACAGAAAACATACATCATGCCCATTTCAGGGCCATAAAAAATGGAAATAAATCGAACGCTCAACCTCAGCCCATCCTCCGTAGTCCAAGATTAAGAATCATTTAAGGCAGGTCTCCTGACTCATTTTTATTACTTTTCTTACCTTCCCAGTTGCCCAGTGGTCTATTAGAAAAGCATTACAAAAATTTACAGTTGCGGGGACAGTGCTAGATTTCAACTAGCTTCCCTATTATGTGTTTACTCCTTTTTGAAAAGAAGCACACACCCTAAACTGTTGCAAAGCTAAACGAATTATTACGCATAAAAAAACCGTATTTCTATTTAATCAACATCCTGATAAAATTTAAAATGATCAGTTAAATAGTTCCATTTCTCGAAAAATCTCAGCTAATTGCCTCATCAAATAAAAACAAATGCCTGATCAAATAAGATGTGCTTGGTGTTCAAATGACGCCCTTTACCAAGATTACCACGATCTAGAATGGGGGAAAGAAATGCACGACGATCATGCACTTTTTGAACTCTTAAGCCTCGAAGGATTTCAATCGGGCTTAAGTTGGATTACGATTTTAAGAAAAAGAATCCATTTTAGAACTCAATTCGAAAATTTCGACTATACCAAACTGGCCCACTGGACAGAAGAAAAGCAAAACGAAGCAACGTTAAACCCCAACATTATTCGAAATAGACTCAAAATACAATCCGTCAAAACGAATGCCATCGCCTTCATGAAAATTCAGGAAAAATTTGGTAGCTTTGATCGATATATTTGGGAATTTGTGGACTTTAATCCCATCCTAAACCATTTCCATAGCCTAAAGGATTTACCTGTCAGTACCGAAATTTCCGAGAACATGAGTAAATCACTAAAGAAACATGGTTTCCGATTTGTCGGCCCAACCATCTGTTATTCTTTTATGCAAGCCTCTGGAATGACCATAGATCACACATTAGATTGCTTTTGCCACCCAAAAAACAACCATGAATAACAGGATAGTCATTATCCCGACCTACAACGAAATCGAAAACATCACAGCCATCATCGAAAAGGTGTTGAGCCTGAAACCGCATTTCAATGTTTTGATCGTCGATGATGGTTCCCCTGATGGTACGGCCAATGCTGTCAAATTAGCCCAAAAAGAAAATACTTCCCGTATTTTTCTCATCGAAAGAAAAGGAAAAATGGGACTCGGAACCGCCTATATCGCAGGATTCAAATGGTCCATTGAAAACAATTATGATTTCATCTTTGAAATGGATGCCGATTTTTCACATAATCCTGAAGACCTTATCCGATTGTTTTACGCCTGCGCAAGTCCCGAAGATTTAAAATCCGAAAAAATTGATCCCGCACACGCCTTATCCGCCGACATGTCCATCGGGTCTCGCTATATAAACGGGGTCAATGTGGTGAATTGGCCCATGGGCCGAGTATTAATGTCCTATTTCGCCGGATTTTATGTTCGATTCATTACAGGAATGCCCATTCAAGACGCTACCGCAGGTTTCGTTTGCTACCGAAAAAAGGTATTAGAAACAATCCCCCTAGATCAAATCAAATTTATTGGCTACGCATTCCAAGTAGAAATGAAATTCACTACGTGGAAATATAAGTTCAACATAATAGAGGTGCCTATCATTTTTACCGACCGAACAAAAGGTACGAGCAAAATGTCCGCCAACATATTCAAAGAAGCGATTTTTGGCGTAATCCAACTCAAAATAAATAGCTTATTTAACCGATATCACCGAGCATCATGAGCGACGCAGCACTCTACCAAACGTTAAAGTCGGTGCACATCATTCTTGTCACCTCCTGGTTTGCCGGACTTTTCTACCTACCCCGTTTACTCGTTTACCATGCTGAAGCTCAGGATAAACCCGAATTAGAAAAAACCATTCTTTCCAAACAGTTCGAGAAAATGGAGAAAATTCTTTTCAATGCCATCATGATACCTGCCCTTTGGCTCACCTGGATTTCAGGGATTTCTCTCATCTATTTGGTTTGGTGGGATACTTTTGGCCAACAACCCTGGTTGCATCTGAAATTAACCTTTGTCGTTTGTGTCACGATCTATCACTTCTATTGCAGACACCTGATCCGCAGCTTCAGAAACCAAAATTTCATTCTTTCCGGAAACCAATTAAGACTCTTTAATGAAATTGCAACTATACTCCTTGTCGCAGTCGTGTTTATCGTAGTAGCCAAAAATACGTTTGATTGGGTATATGGACTTTTAGGCTTTGTTGCCTTCGCTATCGCCATCATGTCAGCCGTGAAAATCGTGAAAAAAATTAGAGAAAAATCTAACTAAGGGAACGATCCATTTCTCGCTTCACATCTTTTTCCTTGATGTCATCCCGCTTATCAAAAGACTTCTTTCCTTTGGCTAAGGCAAAATTCAATTTCGCATAGCCATTGTCCGAAATAAATAAACGAGTAGGAATAATGGTCAAACCCACATTCTTTAATTCCTTCTGCAACTTCCCTAATTCCCTTTTTGATAACAACAATTTTCGATCTCGAAGCGGGTCATGATTAAAATGAGTTCCCTCATCGTATTTAGAAATATGCATGTTGCGAACAAACAATTCCCCCTGAAAAAATAAGCAATAGGAATCTGTCAAATTAGCTTTTCCCTGACGGATACACTTAATCTCAGTGCCCATCAAAACCATGCCCGCCGTAAACGTGTCAATGAATGTATATTCAAAGGAAGCCCGTCGGTTTTTAATTTCAATCGTCTTAAGAATCTTATCCTTTCCCATTTTCTCTTACATAAAAAAAGCCACACAGTCGAACTGCGTGGCCTCCTCTAAAAATCAAAATCTATTTATCGCCTTTCTTAGCAGCATATTCTTTATTCAATCCCTCAATCATTTTTTGGGTTACGTCAACCGACTCATCCGCAAATAAAATCCCACCACCAATTTTTGAATAGCCTAAAACAAATTCGTACTTATTCTCCTTGTTTACTTTGCCCACATACTCACGAATGTTATTGTATAATTCCTCGTTTTTCTTTGCCTGCTCTTGCCCTAATTCCGCTTGCTTTTGTTGGCTATATTGTTGCAACTCAGATCCCTTTTTCTTCAAAGTCATGTCCGCAGCTTGTAACTCAGCTTGAGTCATCGCAGAAGCACGTTGCTGAATAGCTTGCAATTCAGATTGAAGAGCACGCTCTTTTTGACCTAGGTCAACTTGCAAGCGGTATCCTTTATTTTCAAACTCTTTTTGAGCATCTTTATAAAACTGATAATTATTTAATAATGAATCAGAATTAACAAAAACGATCCTTTTTCCATCAGCTGTAGAAGCACCTAAACCTGAACCAACAGATCCTGCAGGCTTCAAAAACAAAAATGCAATGGCAATAGTTAAAATGCCCAGCCAAACATAAGGTAAATTTTTCACGTGTATTCGTTTTTAAAATGGTAACGGGGACAAATATACAAGGTCTATTTTGATTGTCCTAAAAATTTATTTATTCAATCTTAAATTCGCACCAGCCCAAGCCCACAAACCGCCTGTTAAACCTCCTAAAACTCCTGTAACGATATAAAGGCCTACAACACTTCCACCCAATGGAAATAAATTCGCCATTCTTCCAGGCAAGGAACTCGGATGTTGGCCATCAATCCAAAAAGCCGAAATAGCCCATAATAAAAAGCCAGACACCAAGCCTAAAGTAAACGCGCTCCCCGTTGGGATTCGTAGAATATAGGCCAACAATGCAAACAAAATACCCAACGCATACCAAGGTAGATATAGGCCAGAAATGGCCCCAATAACAACCATAACTAAAACGATGGCTAACTTATACGAAAAACTTGACGTCTTTTTCATCCCTATTTTTTTAATGATAATATAATTTTCTTACGCAAACGCCCCGTTGCATCCTCAGGTTTTTCTAAATACAACAAGGACCTAAGTTCACCCTTAGCCCATGTGTCAATCAAATCGTCATAATGTGCACTACCCGGATTTCCAGACTGACCCCCTGGATAAACTCCATGCGCTTTAGGTCTCCCTTCCTTTGAAAGTTCAACAATCATACGCCAAGAAGGACCTGTCTTCGTTGTGGTTGCATTCACGATTGTTCCACCCCCACCCGTAGGAATATTCAATCTACTTAATGCATCCATTCCCGGAATTAAGTGCCTAACCCCTGTTTGCTTGTGCTTATACCAAACCCATTCAGAACCCAATGGGCCATGTTTTTTAACCAACGTATCAATAGAAGCCTTGAATGAACTGGAAATAATTTCGTCCATACTCTCCTTTTTGTTCTTTGTTTTTACGTTGTCCCACCAGGCCGACTGCGGTTCATCTTGGATCATTTTAATCGTTCGATCCATGGAAGGACTATTCATCGGCACATTTTCATCGGCTGAAAAATCATCCGCCCAAATAGCTTCATGCAACAAGATAACCCAATTTTCAAATATGGTAGCGCCCTTTGAATCCGCAGCGTTTTGTAAATTCCATCGCTGTAATTCATTCACCGCTTGGCCATAAACTCCTCCCGCAGGTGACTTTAATTTAGCCAGCAATAGAGGCAGCAAAGTTCTAGCTCTAATATTGAAATTGTCATTTTGTAACCCTCGCAACGAATCCATCGTAATTTTAGACATCGCTTCTAAACGTTCATTGATTCGACGGCCACGCTCACTGGGTGCATATTGCCAACCCATGTAATAAGGATAAGTAGGATCCACAGAACTTTGATTAGCAGAACTTAAAAACCCACGAACAGGATTTTTAGCATGCGGATTGTGTGATTGTGGAATAAAACCAGTCCAATCAGCCTTTGGATCCGTTCCATCTAAAAGATATTTTCCCTGCGTATACGATTTCAATGGAAACTTTCCATTCACCCACAAAGCAATATCCCCCTCATTACTAGCAAAAATAAAGTTTTGTGCGGGCGCGGAATAATAAGTCAACGCCTGTGTATAATCGGCATAATTTGCCGCACGGTTCAACTTATAAAAAGTGGTCAACTCCTGTGATTTTTCATGTGCGATCCAACGCAATGCATGACCCACCGGGATATTGGATTTAAAAGGCTTTTCATGACTTAAATAAACCACTGGTCCGTGATGTGTGAAAAATATTGTGTCTACAAAACTTGCCTTCCCTTTGATGTTGAATTTTTCAATTCGCATCGTTGTTTTCTTCCATTTCCCGTCATGCCAATATTCTGCTTTAGATGCATCCTTAAATTTAACTTGATACCAATCCAAAATATCAGAACCTACATTGGTCACACCCCAAGCCACATTTTTATTGAAACCTACAATGACGTTTGGCGTTCCCGGCATCGTAGAACCATAGACATTTACTCCCGGCGCCACTAATTGCATTTGGTACCAAATAGAAGGCAACGACAAGGTTAAGTGCGGATCATTAGCTAGTATAGGCAATCCTGAAACTGTTTTGTTTCCTGAGACTGCCCAGTTATTAGAACCAATATTGGGATCTTTTTCAGGGGTTTTCATCGCACTGCCTAGGCCAATAAAATCACTGGGACTTTCTGGAATAGGCACTGGCTTAAAATCTTTAGGCGTACCCACCGGAATAATGGGACTTTCCACAAATGGATAATTGGGAAATAAATCTTCGGCAACCGCCTTTCCATATTTTCGAAGAATGTTCGTCATCTTTAAATCATCCGTGCCCGAAGCAAGCACAAAAGACATATTCTTTAAGAAAAGTGCGCTTTTGATGG
>CANKVC010000126.1 GCA_947486835.1 Cytophagaceae bacterium
TTGGTTTTGATAAAATGCAATCTGATTTTTTATGGGTTTCACCCAAAGGCTGTCTTGACTCGGGCGCCAACTTAACATATGGGCGGCCCATTTGGTCTCTGGAAATATATTTTTTCCTTGATAATTGGATGCGATTTTCCCCTCTGTTCCAGATGATATTAAAGAATCGGGGTAAAAGTAGGTTGATTTTTGATAAGACGTTAGGCTTAATACCTGCAAACTTCCGGAAGCGTGTAAGCCTAATTTATCCATCAGCAATGGCTCTGACATGATGTATTTGGCTTGTTTTTTATACAAATCCAAGGGCAGCTTACTAGTATACTTAAACCCAAAAGACTGGTCAGGCATTAATACCAACGAAACCTTTAAAGTAGGCATGAGGCCGTCGGTATAAAAACTCCCTTCAAACGTAATTTCCTTTTGGGTCAAACTATCCAATTCAATACGGGGAACTTTAAAATAAAACTCTTTGCCATAGACGCCTTTGGCCCGCCATGGCTCATTAAAATAAGAGATTACCCCGGTAGGAATAATGAGTTTGGGATATTCTGCGACGCCCAATCGGCCTGATTTATTATTTGGTGGACTTAATAAAATAGTTCCCGCCCCATATTTAAATTGGCCCCCTAATTCTCGATTCCCCAAGGAGCCATCTTTCAATTTGGGCAAAAATGTGATGGAATCTATTTCTTTAAAATTGACCGAAAAATTAGAAAAATTGAAATCAAACAAAGGGCCTCTAAACCGATAATTTCCAATTTTAATTTCCCCTTTAAAATCAAAATCCCTCCCTTTGCTAAAGACAATTTGCCGGTCTGAAGGGATAAAATTTGCTTTTAAAGAATCTGAAACCGTAACCTCTTTTACTCCTCGGACGATAAGTTTTTGAGCAGCGATGTCAATGGATATATTGGCGGAATCGCGGGAAATTTGATTGGCATTTGAGGCCACAAAAAATTTATCAAAATCTTTTTTGGCAAATTGTACTTGGGCATAATGCCTCCCCATTTTGGTAAAGGACATGATGTCCGTTTTGGGATCATATTGAATGTAGCCCGCCTTAATGAAGGTATTAAAACCCGGCATCAATGCTTTATACTCTTTATTATTTTTCTCTAAAATATCACCAAAATAGGCCCAATTGCGTTTAGACTCGATGAGGAAATTATACAGCACGCGCATTGGGTTGAACGTTAAAGTACCTTGCAACATTTCGATTCGGTCGGGACTATAATAATCGAAAGATTCTATCCAAGCGGGCACTTGAGACTTTCCTGAGACGCGGTAAAAATCAATTCGATCTGTATTTCTTTTTAAAATGGCTAAGTCGGCCGAAATTCTAATTTGATGATATGAGTCTTCAAACAAAAGCCTTTCTTCGGCTATTCCTTCTAATTTTTTTATGTGTAAGGTTTGATCTTTTGCGTACCAATTACCCCGAATGAGTGGATGATACAAAGAGTCCTTCACTCCGATGTATGTCACAAAAGACCCTTTGGGGATATCAATAGAACCCTCGGGTGAAATCCAAAAAGAAGGTGCCAAAACACGGGCAATCATCTTTTTATTTTTTAATATTTCAAGTTGGGCCGGCTCCCGCGAAGCCAACAGGCCCAATCTATTTCCTTGGATCCATAGTCGGCCTTTCGCCGTACCAAATGCCCCAACAATAGGTTCTTTTATATTTTCATTCGACCGAAATTCCAGATTAAAATTAGGCGCGCCTGTTTTTCGTTTTAAGGAAATTTTAGACATTCCTTCGTTGGCCTTCCCGTCCATGCTTAACAAAGATTTGATACCCAAAAGACTTGCGGACCGGGGTAATATTTCCCATTCATTTAATGCCAACTTGGAATTTGGGATTCCCCAAATAGCTCCTCCCAAATCCGTATCAGTGCCTATTCCAAACTTATCCTTTAATAACCATGAGAATTCCTTGCTTTCTAATCGAAGGCTATCCTTTCCTATTTTGAATCGAACTTCGGGTTTTTCCCAAGTAAATCTTGGACCGTCCGAAGCTTGGCTAGGTGATAACCAAGTAGCTTGCTCATCATAAAAATCGGCCATAGGAGCGTCTGATAGGGGCGATTCGGTATCCCAACCATCATTTTTAGCCGTGACTTGTAAAGTATCTGCTAATTTTGTTTTGATCGTGGGCCACAGAATTCGCAAGTTTCCTTGAACGCTTATGGTCAGATTTCCAGTTTGAATTAATTGTTTGGTATAAAACCAGGAGTCCAATTGCTCCGCTAAAACCATAGCAGTTTTGGCATCTTTTTGAACTAATAATCTTTTCCAAACAGCGATAAAATCGGAAAATAGCGGGGAATCATTGGGAATCTGCACCACATTTCTGATAAAGAAATAAGCCAAATTGGGCGTTCGAAATCCATTTTTTGGCATCAGAATGACTATTTCTTGGATCTCCGCGGTTTGTTGCTGGCTCAAAAATTTAGACCCCCACAAACTAGAAAACTGATCGCCAATTTTAGGCGCATCCTTGAACTTGCTCGTTGAAATCCAAGATTTAACTTCTTGGGCTAAGCGATCTGGTTTTCCTGAAATTGATTGCGCTTGACCTTTATAAGAATAAACAAAGGCAAAAATTAAATAAGACAGAATCTTTATATGGCGCAACGATTTTGGCATAATCAAACTCAAAAGAAGGTAAAAATACATAAAAATTTAAGATATTTGGGGCTAATTTTACCTATATGAATAACGTACTCTCTTTATTTTCTAGTATAAAAGCCTTCGTTTTTGATGTAGATGGGGTCATGACGGATGGGCAAGTACATGTGTTAGAAACGGGGGAGCATTTTAGAAGTTTTTTTATTCGGGACGGATATGCCATTGAAAAGGCAAGAGAGGCTGAATATTCACTGTGTGTCATTTCTGGCGGCGGACATCTTGGAGTCAAAAAAAGACTAGAAAATTTAAAGTTTCAAGATATTTACATGAGCTTAGGCGGGCAGGATAAATTAAGTACCTACTTATCTTGGCTTGAAAAAATAGGCATTTCGGAGGATCAAGTTTTATATATGGGGGATGACACTCCTGATTTAAAAATTTTACAAAGACCCAAATTACTGAGTACGTGCCCGGCAGATGCGATTCCAGAAATTAAATCGGCTGTTAAATACGTGTCACCATACAAAGGTGGACAGGGTGCGGTTCGAGATGTCATCGAAAAAGTGATGAAATTACAAGGCAAATGGCCTGAATAAATACCAACACATGGCACTAATCTTACCGGTAAAGGGGGTCTCCCCGCAATTTGGAAATCACAATTGGCAAGCGCCCAACGCCACGATCGTAGGGGATGTCCAAATAGGCGATTTTTGCACCATTTGGTTTAATGCGGTGATAAGAGGCGATGTCAATAAAATCAAGATTGGCCATCATTCCAATATTCAAGATGGTGCCGTAATCCATTGTACCTATCAAAAAACGGAAACGACGATTGGCAATTATGTTTCGATCGCGCATAATGCCATTGTCCATGGTTGCACGATTGAAGATTCTGTTCTGGTAGGAATGGGGGCCATCATCATGGATGGGGCCTATATTGAAACGGGTAGTATCATTGCCGCCGGGGCCGTTGTTACTCAAAATACACGTGTGCCTTCTGGCAGTATTTATGCGGGTAATCCTGCGAAATATTTAAAACCGGTAAGTCCGGAAGCGGCTGAAATATTCATGCGGACTGCGATGAATTATATCGATTATGCCAAATGGTTTGATGAAAACTAAAAAGAATTAGATTCCAGCATTTCTTTGGCCAATGATTCTTCTTTGTTATAAAGGTTCTCGTCAAATAAAGCTCCATGGCCAGAACCCGCTTCATTAAACATCCCGTGTTTGGCATACTTAAAAAATGAGTCATGAACGACTTTGTATCCGGCATTTGCAGCGTCTTGAAACCATTTAATTCCGATGTCCATTGTCATTAAACCGATGGGAGAAAATGAACCCTTCGGGGCGGTTAGCTTACGTGCAATTTGCATATTAATTAAGGCTGCATGTTCGTTCAAGCGACATTCTGGTAGGGGCCAACTCGCTTTTCCTGGCTGAATAAGTCCCCATATTACGGCTCGATTCACAGGCCAATTTTCATACAAATTAGAAAGCTCGTCCATCGTTGGCCTATAGTCCCAATAACGATCTCCATCACAATGAATTTTATGTGCAGGGCAATTCCAACATTGTCCCACATGTCCTATGGCTATGTTATCTTCGATTTTACTTAAGTAGTTGGATAAAATATCTCCATGAAAAACCATGTCATTGTGAGATAAAAAGAGATAATTGGCTTCCGTTTTCTCCCATGGGTATTGATATCTAATGGAAAATCTAAACATTGGAATTTTAAAGAGTAATTTATTGACCCAATTTCTCTTTTGAATTTGCCACCATCCCAAAAACAGAGAGGGTTTATAATAAACGACATCCAGATCTTTCAATAAATCTCTCAATTGATTTTCATCAAAACCGAAAGGTTGTTTTTTTTCTAATTTGATGAAAATTCTACCCACATGATCTCCAGAATATTTAATGAGGGAACGAATAGCTAAAGCCGTTTGAAACGGCTTTCCATACACATTAATTGCTATATCGACTTTTGCTGAAATACGCATTAAATTAAAATACTAAATTAAATAAACTAATGAGAAATTCGAATTTTTTTAATGCTTCGAAAATCCAGCTGATTTTTCGCCTGCTTCAACTTCCACATTCATTTTATTCTCTTTGGTTGGCAAAGGACACGTCGCAAAAGGCGTAAACTCGCAGGGTGGATTTAGCGATTTATTAAAGTCTAAAATAACATTTCCATCCTTATCCGGCGCATTCGCATATAAAAATCTGCCTCCTCCGTAAGTAGACTTTTTATTGGTTAAATCGCCAAATACAATAAAAAATTCGTCCATGGTTCCACCTGCTTCCAAAGTAAATTTTTTGCCCCCCTTCGTAAAGTGTAATACCCCCGGAGAATCTTCTAAAAATGTACGCCCTGTAATGTCGGTGATCCGTAATTGTTTTCCCTTGGTAGGAACAAATTTTGCTTTAATTCGCCAAGAAGGATCCAAAGGAAAATAGGTGATGCCTTTAAATTTTCGCACATATTCTCCGTCTAAATCTCGGAGCCGGAGCGCATATTTATCTCCCCGTTTAATGATAAACCAACGAAGCGATTTGTGTTCCAAAACAACAACTTTTTTATCTTGAAAAATGGTCATTTCGGTTACTGGTTGGCCCAATGAAAACACTTGATTTGCTTGGCTTGATTTAAACCTTACCACTCCATTATTCAAAACAATTTTACCTAAAAAAGAATCTGAATGTTCTGCGGGAAAATTAAAATCATTTATAGGGTCGGCACCTATGGTATTTTCACCTTCTTTTAACCAAAATAATCCCGATAAATTAAGGTATCCATTTTCATGCTTTAAGCTGTCAATACGTATTTTACGAAAGGTTGCTATTTCTTTTTCGTAGAGATTTTGTTGGGAAAATGCAGCAAATGAAACAAGAAAAACGAAATAGGTTAAAAGCCTCATAAAGCTTGTACATAGTTTTTAAAACTAAATAATATCGATTGCCAACCCTCTTTCTGTAGCTCATGTGAATTTTCTGACTCGGGCTCAAAAAGCTCTGTTAGAATCGTTTCACCTCCCTTAGACTAGAAAATAACCGACATCTTTCGACCATCACCTAACACGATTTCCAATTTTTCGAACGCTACAATTTGTTGGAAAGTTCCCCAAAAATCAAACTCAAAAGAACCGTCTTTTGCCGCCATGGTGTAATGAAATTCACCCCCTTCAATAAGGTCGTTGGTCGCTTTGGGACAATGCCAATCGGGAGAGGCGAAATTCCAATGAACAATATGCTTGGGGTTTGTAAAACAATCCCAAACTGTTTCTAATGAGATCTGAATTTGTGTTTGTACTTGTATCATTATTTACTCATTTGTGCATCCACGACCGCTATGGCTATCATATTCACAATTTCCCTGGTCGACGAGCCTAGTTGCAACACGTGTACTGGTTTTTTAAGCCCTAATAAAATCGGTCCAATTTTTTCAATTCCCGCTATTTCTTTGACCAAATTATAAGCGATGTTTGAAGAGGAAAGATTGGGGAAAATTAAGACATTAGCTCCTTTTTCGGCTAAATCGCTAAAAGGATGATTCTCTTTCAGCAACTCCATGTTGAAGGGTAAATGGGCTTGAATTTCCCCGTCAACAATCATATTGGGATTTCTTTGTTTTAATAGTTGGACCGCGCTTTTCATCTTTTTGGCA
>CANKVC010000127.1 GCA_947486835.1 Cytophagaceae bacterium
TGGAAAATAATAAGTCGTTTAACATTAAAACGAGTGGGCAATATCGGAACATTGACGAAATTAAAAATACGGTTGTTTTCGCATATCAAGGAAAAAATGTGTTGCTGAAAGATGTGGCTTCTGTCTATTTTAGCTACGGCGCTAATAAGCATATTACTCGGCTCAATGGAAACCGTTGCGTGTTTGTCTCTGCCGCGTTAAAGGGCAATGAAAACATCGCCAATACGCAAAAAGAATACCTTCCTATCATTGAGAATTTCAAAAAAACCTTGCCTTCCAACATCGATTTGGTTGTGCATTTTGATCAAGCATACAACGTGAATGAACGCTTAAGTGGCTTGTTCAAAGACTTTATGATTGCCATATTACTCGTCGCAATAACACTTCTGCCTTTGGGATTGCGGGCTTCATTGGTCGTGATGATCTCCATTCCTCTATCCCTTGCGATTGGAATTATCATGTTAAATTTATTAGGTTATAGCCTAAACCAATTAAGTATTGTGGGTTTTGTGGTCGCCTTAGGATTGTTGGTCGATGATAGTATAGTGGTTGTTGAAAATATCGAACGCTGGATGCGTGAAGGCCACACAAGGATAGAAGCTACTTTAAAGGCCACAAACCAAATTGGCATGGCGGTTTTAGGCTGTACCATTACGTTAATTGTCGCCTTCATGCCCCTCGTATTCCTCCCGGATTCCTCTGGAGATTTTATCAGAAGTCTTCCTATGGCGGTCATTTCCTCCATTTTGGCTTCCTTATTAGTTTCCTTAACGGTCGTTCCATTTTTATCCAGTAGAATCTTAAAAAAACATGAGGGCCATCCGGATGGAAACATTTTTTTAAGAGTCATCAAAAAACTCATATCAGGGAGTTATTCCAAATTGCTAGACGTCGCCATTAAAAAACCGGTCATCACGCTTTTGATTGCGCTAGGTATTTTTATTGCCTCCCTGCAGCTATTCCCAATCCTAGGTTTTAGTCTATTCCCGTCCTCGGAAAAGCCTCAATTTTTAGTGAATATTTTTAGCCCTATGCAGTCCAATATTGCCTATACGGATTCCATTTGCAAAAAGATTGAAAAAGAGCTAAAGTTGATCCCTGAAGTTCAATATGTATCGGCCAATGTGGGAAAAGGTAACCCAAGAATTTATTATAATGTTATTCCATTAAATGAACGCAGTGACTATGCCGGTTTATTTGTGCAGTTAAAAGAAGGGACAGGAGTCGATCGGAAAATTGAAATCATAGACCAACTTAGAAACAAATGGACCCCGTATCCAGGTGCGAAGGTTGAGGTGAAGAACTTTGAGCAAGGACCGCCTGTCGTTGCGCCAATTGAGGTGCGTATTTTGGGAAAAAATATAGATACCCTGCGAATATTAGCCATTAAGGTCGAAAATTTACTCGCTAAAAATAAGGCAAGTATTTACATCAATAACCCACTAAAAAATCTAAAATCAGATATTCGCGTTGAAATTGACAAAGAAAAAGCGAGTATGCTGGGTATCCCAACCGTCAGTATCGATCGAATGGTTCGGATGGTTATTTCAGGTTTTGACTTAGGAAAAATGACGGATGACGATGGAAATGAGTTTACCATTCAGGTTTCTAAACCTCATCCAAATCAACCCGATCTTCGCGTTTTTGATGATTTATATGTCAATAATGTTCAGGGAACTGCTATCCCCTTGTCACAAGTTGCCCATTTGAAATTAGAAACATCCCCGCAAAGCATAAATCATTTCAATAAATCACGCTCGGTTTCCGTCGGCTCGTTTGTCAAAAAAGGATATCTAAATTCTGATGTCATCACCGAGGTGGAGTCCTCATTAAAGCAGATTAATTTACCCCAGGGATATCGCTTCCAAATGGGGGGAGAAGTGGAAAGTAGAAATGACTCCTTTGGGGGATTTGGCACCATCATTTTAGTCACCATTTTTACATTTATAGCGGTTTTAATCCTAGAATTTGGGACATTTAAAAGTACGCTAATTGTTCTTTCCGTCATCCCATTAGGCATTGTAGGGGCCTTATTAGCGCTCTATTTTACTGGAAATTCTATGTCGTTTGTGGCAACGATCGGCATGATTGCCCTCGCCGGAATTGAGGTAAAAAATACTATTTTGTTGGTCGACTTTACGAACCAATTAAGAAGAGAAGGAATGCCCATGGAAGAAGCCATTCGCGAAGCTGGAGAGGTTCGATTTCTGCCCATTATCTTAACGACATTTACCGCTATAGGCGGTTTAATTCCGATCGCGATTTCGACTAATCCGTTGATTTCTCCACTGGCCATTGTGATGATTGGCGGACTTATTTCGTCCACCCTTTTATCCCGCATAATAACTCCCGTGGTTTATAAGTTGATCCCACCACGGGTTTAATTGAAAAATTTTAATAATTTGGTCTATCTAAACCTATATAAAAATGTTTTTAACGATCGCCCTTAGCTTATTAAGTTTTGCACCAGCAGATTCTTTGACACACCAACTCGTGGTAGGCTCCTACACACAGACTGGAAATCCAGGCATTGAAGTATTTGACATCAGCCTTCAAAGTGGCAAATCAAGAAAAGCCTACGATTTGCAAGCCCCCGCAGCATCCTTCCAACAAATTTCCGCGGATGGTCAATATTTATTTTCGATCACAGAAGAAGCCGGAGGGAAGTCGGCCATTAGTTCCTATGTAAAAAATGCAAAGGGCCAATTTGAAAAATTAAGTTCAAGCTTAACCGTTAGTCCAGGCCCATGTTATGTTTTATACCGGGAGGCGAGCAAAACTTTGTATGCGGCCAATTATTCCGGAGGAAGTTTAAGTGTTTTTAAAACATTTGAGGGACGCATTTCACCCATTAGTCAGCTCATTCAATATACAGGATCAAGCATTCACCCTAGCCGCCAAAAACAACCACATGCTCACATGGCGATCCTTTCACCCGATCAAAATTACTTGTTTGTAAATGATTTGGGTACGGATAAAATATACCAACATAAAATTTTTGCGGATGGAACGCTGGAAGAAAAATTTACGGCAACAACCGTTCCCGCAGGTCAAGGTCCTCGCCATTTAATTTTCAATAAAGCTGGCAGCAACGCCTATTTGATTACCGAGTTGAAGGGGCAGGTCGACGTATTTAAAGTGAGCAACAATCAATTAAATTTAATTCAAACATTGGATGCAGATACGGCAAAATCACCTGATAAAGGAAGCGCTGATATTCACCTTTCTCCGAATGAAAAGTGGTTGATTAGTTCTAATCGGATAAGCTCGAATGAGTTAACTATTTTCGCCGTGCAAGCTGATGGGCTATTAAAAAAAGTGAAACATCTGACGGTCGCGCGCAAACCTAGGAACTTTAATTTTGACCCAACAGGCCATTTTGTTTATGTAGCAAGTCAAGATGATCACAAAGTGGAAGTATATTCCTTTAACGATCAAACAGGTGAATTAACAAATACCCACCAAGACATTATGGTGAAGGCCCCTGTCAGCCTGCATTTCCTTGAAAAAGAAATAGATGCAGAAGCACAAATAAAAACGTTAAAAATAGGATTGAAAGCGCCCACCACTCCCATGGCTAATTACATAAAATGTGTGATTTCAGGAAATATGGTGTATTTATCTGGGCATATTCCAGACAAACCAGAGGGGGGCCAAGTAATAGGAAAATTAGGAAAAGAGCTAAGTGTCGAGCAGGGTCAAGCAGCGGCTAGACTCGTGGGCATTAATTTACTATCAACCCTAAAGGCAAACATTGGTGATTTAAATCGGGTGAAAAGAATTGTAAAAGTAAATGGGTTCGTGAATTCAGATTCTAATTTTACCCAACAACCTGCCGTTATGAATGGTTTCTCGAATCTGATGGTCGAAATATTTGGGGAACGCGGTCGACATACCCGTTCAGCTATTGGCGTGAATGTATTGCCTAATAATGTTGCGGTGGAAATTGATATGGTGATTGAGTTGAAGTAAATTATAAATAGCAATACAAAATGAAGTTAAAATTTGGGAATCCTTGGTTGATATTTAGTCCGTTTTTAGCCATTTTCATCTTATTGGTTTTGAAGTTACATTCCGATAAAATGGAGGGCGATGAAAGCAGGTACATCATGTATGCCCAAAATCTTTTACAAGGATTCTACTCCCCAAAAAATTTCGTGTTTCTTTGGAATGGTCCTGGATACCCCCTTTTTTTAGTGCCATTCTTATATTTTAAATTCCCATTAATCACAATCCCTTTAGCGAATGCGCTCATGCAATACATGAGCATCGTTTTTTTATTTAAATCCATCAAAGCATATACCAATACCAAAGTAGCCTTAACAGCATCTTTAGCTTGGGGCTTGTACTATTTGGGATACCAAGAAATTCCATCCATTTTGACCGAGCCATTTACCTCATTTTTAATGAGTTCTTTGTTGTTGACAATAACCTCGTATTACACGAAAGGCAATAAAAATTATTTATATATATCAGGTGTCGTGATAGGGCTAATCGTTCTAACAAAGTTCATCTTTGGCTATATTTTATTAATCATGATTATTTTCTGGGCCGCGGTATTCCTATTTTTTCGAATCAAAAATATCGCGAAACCTAAGATAAAAAGTTTGCTCATTGCGCTAGGAATTGCCTTTGCAATAGTCACGCCATATCTAGCCTATACCTATAATTTAACCGGTAGAGTATTTTACTGGGGCAATAGCGGGGGAATGAATCTTTATTGGATGAGTACCCCGTATGAAAATGAATTCGGTGATTGGTTTCCAGAAACATTATTTAATGGCCAAGAAGTGGGTGGACCCACTTTATATAAAAACCATTTAAGTGATTTTACCTATTTTTTAACCCTGAAAGGAGTTGAGAGCGATGATGCTTACAAAAAAAAGGGGATTGAAAATATCAAAAAACACCCAATAAAGTACTTAAGAAATTGGTTCACAAACCAAGGAAGATTATGGTTTAACTTTCCGCAAACAGGTTTTTCTCACACGGAAAGAGGATTATTGCGATTCGTCCCCAATGCGATTTTGCTCACTTTTTTTATATTATCGCTGTATTTGTGGGGGGTAAATTTCAGAAAATGTCCCCTTGAAATTAACTTTTTGGCCCTCTTTATATTAGCCTATTTAGCCTTGTCTTCGCTGATTTCTGCACTGCCAAGACAACTCACAATTTCGGTGCCTATATTACTTTTTTGGATTTCGTATATTCAATTTAGAAGCACGAAAGTTAAGATTTCATTCGAAAATTAAATTAAACTTTGCCCGGGACTGCGCGTCCTACAATTCCTGATTCTGCCCCGCGGTCACCACCTTCATGGTACTCAGCATCCTCATTTACATCCCAAACGTCGTATAATTGACTCCCTGAAATAATATTTTTAGCGGCTAACATCGCCGTCATCATGCTATGATCTTGGTTATTGTATTTATGCATCCCATTTCTACCCACCAAATACAAACCTGGATAAGATTCAAGACCTTCCCTAATATCTAACAAATGCTCTTTATAGTCATGATCGTATACCGGATAGGCTTTTGGCTGGCGTACGACATACCCATCTATGACCGAATTCTCATTCGTCAAACCTATTTGTGAAATCTCTTTTTTACCCAAAGCGATCAAATCTTCATTTGAGCTAGTCCACAAACCATCCCCTTCAAAGCAAAAATATTCAAGTCCGTAACATGCCATAGAAGGATCAGGAACCATATATGGACTCCATGATTTAAAATTCTGCACTCGGCCTACTTTAACTTTAGGATCATGTATATAAATCCAATTATCCGTGAAGGCATCTTCATCCTTACATATCAAAACCACGGTAAGGAAATCACGGTAGCCTAATTTAGAGGCGGCAGTCAACGATTTTTGAGGCAAGGCAGGGATAATACAGGGAATTAATTCCCTCATTGGAGCCGAAGAAAGTACATGAGAAAAACCATCTAAAACTTCATTTTTAGACGTATGAACACTCCATAAATCTCCCTTTAATTCTATATTTTTTACTCCCTTATCCATTAAAATTTCGACCCCTAATGCCTTACTTTTTTCAACGCATGTTTCCCACATTAATCCGGGGCCACTTTTAGGATATCGGAACGAATCTATTAATGTTTTAATAACTCCGTCCCCCTTCTTTTTATTTTTATTTGGGAATAAGGCATTCCAAATAGCTGAACTTAAGGACAAGCCTTTGATTCGTTGGGCCGCCCAATCTGCCGAAATTTCATTGCAAGGAATCCCCCAAACTTTTTCCGTG
>CANKVC010000128.1 GCA_947486835.1 Cytophagaceae bacterium
CCCTCCTGGGTAAGGAAGTCCAATTAATTTAGCTGTTTTGTCAAAGGCTTCGCCAACGGCATCATCCTGGGTTTCCCCTATGATTTGCATGTTGAGGGGGCCTTCCACCCAGACCAACTGTGTATGTCCGCCACTTACGGTTAAGCACAAAAAGGGAAATTTGGGTCTGGGTTCTTCGATAAAATGCGCCAACACATGCGCTTGCATGTGATTTACCTCAATCAATGGAATGTCCAAACTTAGTGCTAATGACTTCGCGAATGACGTTCCTACCATGAGGGCTCCAAGCAAACCGGGGCCTCGTGTAAATGCGATGGCATTCAAGTCATTTTTGTTTATATTTGCCTTTTGCAGAGCTTCCTGTACAACAGGAATAATTGATTTTTGATGTGCCCTGCTAGCTAATTCGGGAACGACGCCTCCCCACTCGCTATGAATTAATTGAGTGGAAATGACGTTTGATTTTAACTCGCCGTCGACCATTATCGCCGCCGAGGTTTCATCACAAGAAGATTCAATCGCTAGTAAAATCATAAAAATTCGTCTGCAAAAATAAGGTAATTAAAACATAATTTGTTTTTTTCACTAAAAGAAAAATATGGTCAAATACCTGAAACTCCTCGCAAAATCAGTCCTGTATGGATTGGTGGGGATTTTTTTGCTATTTTTTTCGATCATATTGCTTCTGCGCGTACCCTCTAATCAAATCCGATTAGCCAATTACTTTACTCCCAAAATCGAAAAAGCCATTGGGTATCCGCTAACCTTAGACGGAATCCAGCTTAAGTTTTTTGACGAAATAAGCTTTTGGGGATTGCGTGTCAAAGATCCTTGGGGAAAGGACATGATTTACATTGAAAAATTAGACATCAATTTCAGTATTTCAGATTTGTTTTTACATGGTTCACAACCATCGATGGAATATGCGCAATTGATTCGTCCTCGAGTGCATTTAATTTTGGAAAAAAAATCGGGGAAGATAAATTTGAATGAGTTTATTGATCGAATTGTCGCGTATGTGAATAAAAATTCAACCTCCACCAGCACTGAATCTAGTTTGTTTAAAATTAATTCTGCCCAAGTAGTTGACGGTACTTTTTTACTCGATGACGAGCAAGAAAAAAACCTGGCTACGCCTACACACTTTGATTTATCACATTTCAGTTTTGTTAAAATTAATGCTCAAGTAGCCGATTTTTATGTTCATGGGGACACCATAGGACTTCAGACGATTGGTTTTCGGACGATCGATCCATTGAGTAAATTTCAGGTTAAAAAGTTGGACACCAAGTTTATGATTTCAGATCGACAAATGCGATTTGATGACTTGAGCTTATTTTTTAATGACTCTTATGTGGGTGATCACGTCCACATGAATTATAAAAAAATCAATGACTTGACGAAGTGGATTACCAAAGTCCAAATGGTCGGAAATCTTAAAAATAGCAAAGTTAAAGGGGAGGATTTAGGGCGATTCGTTACTGCTATGTATGATTATAAAGGGTATTATCAATTGAATGGCCAACTAAATGGCTCGGTGGATAATTTGGCATTGAAGAATTTTGAAATAGGATTTGGCCAGAAATCTAAGTTGAAAGGTGATTTCAGCTTCAAAGGCTTGCCCAATGTAACGACGACACAAATGGAATTTTCGATGAATAAGTCCATTTTTTTTCCAAATGATTTAGCTGTTTTTATCACGCAAGGAGCCTCTGAAAAAATGAATATATTGGGCTCTGTTGCTTTCGATGGAAAATTTAATGGCACATATGACAACTTCCAAACATCAGGCCAATTGAACACCGGTTTAGGCTATATGGAAGGCGACTTTAAACTTAAGCTTAAAGATTCAATGGCTTTGTCATCCTATGATGGGAGTGTTAAATTGGCCAAATTTAAATTGGGCAAACTGCTGGATATTGAACCTTACATTGGCAATATTGATCTAACAGGCAAAATAAAGGGAACAGGCTTTTCTAAAAAATCAGCCCATGTTGATTTTGATGGCAAGCTTTCTGAAATCAATTTTAACGATTATGCCTATAAAAATGTGAGTGTAAAAGGAAATTTCCAGCGGCAATTATTTAAAGGAAACGTGGCCGTGAAAGACACCCATTTTGTGGCTGAGATGTCGGGGGAAATCAACTTACAACAACCCAAAGCCGCGTATTTGTTAGAGGGTAAAATAGGGCATGCGGATCTAGCTAACTTACACTGGGGGAGCGAGGATGTTCAGATAAAAACGGGTTTTGATTTGAACATTAAATTTACTGACATTGATGATTTGTTTGGCAAGGCACTTTTCACTGATATAGTGATTAAAAAACCTCAAATGGATGATTTGTCCATGGGCTTAATTTCCTTTACGGCCAATGAAAATAACGTGGGATTTAGGCAGTATCGATTGAATTCTGATTTGATTTCAGTGGAGTTAAACGGAGATTTTAAGCCCACTAAAATGAAAGCTGAATTGGGACAATTAGCGGATGAATATCTATTGTATTTTAATAAAAAAGAAGACGAAAGGACCGCATATTATAACAAGAGAAAATACGATATCAATGATAAATATTTTGCTGATTTCACCATCATTTGCCATCAAGCCCAACCCATTTTGTCGAGATTTTATCCGTCCATTGGCGTTGGTCGAAATACCATTTTTACTGGAAATGTTTCCAAGGGAAGAACCTATTCGGTCAGTTTAGAGTCTTATCCTGATACACTCGTTTTTGGTGGGTATAAATTTTATCAATCCGTTTTTTCACTTCAAAGTTCCAAGTTTTTAGGAGGTCCCGAGGTGTCCTCTAGCCTTGTTTTTCAGTCAAGAAGACAGCAGTTGAATTTCTTGACTCCAACCGAAAACTTCAAATTAAATGCACTTTGGGATCAGGATCGAATTAATTTTGATGTTGATTTCAAACAGGCTGGTGATGATAATTCGGCACATTTTGGGGGCAATTGGAGATTTGAAAAAGATGGTTTATCCTTGAGATTTAAGGATTCCTACCTGAAAATTTTAGGGCAAGATTGGGCCTTTGATCCTGAGAATATGGTCACTCTGAAAGGTCAAGAATGGAAAGCGGAACACGTATTAATTTCAAACAAAAAACAATCGATAGCCTTGCAAGGAAGTTTGTCCATGGATTCAACGCAAACGTTAAGATTCCGAGCAAATAAATTTCAATTAGCAACTCTTGAGCCTCTTCTCGCCATTAAGGCGAATGGAGAATTGAATGCTGAAATTAGTGTTCAAAATTGGTATCAAAACACGCGCGTCGACTCATGGATGATTGTTGACTCGCTTCGCTTGGACAAGTTTTATATGGGTAATTTACAAGGCGTAGGGACCTATATGGCAGAATCTCAGCGAATGGATTTGAACTATACCTTAAATCGTTTGGGAGAACCCGTATTGTCCGTTAGTGGACAATATAAACCGTATGCAGAGGGGGACCAATTGGCCCTAAAAACGGAATTGAATCGAACCAATCTTGAAATTTTAGAGCCATTTACCCGAGGTATTTTTTCAGGATTAGCTGGCGAGGCTTCTGGTGAATTAAAAATTAGGGGTCAGTTTAGTGATCCTAGCTTTAGTGGAAAAGTTGTCGTTCAGAAAGCTAAAGTCAATTTTGATTATTTGAATACAGCGATTTTTGTGAGCGATACGGTTTCGTTTCAAGGGCGCCAAATTTTAGCCAAAAATTGGCAACTGAAAGATAATGATGGGAATGTGGCCAAGTTAAATGGCCAACTCAATTTCCCGAAAGATAAGCCTTTGGAAATGTCCTTAACAGCAGATCTAAGTCGATATAAAATTTTAAATACGCAGAAGAGTCCAAGTTCTTTTTATTATGGTACGGGTTATGCGAGTGGTTTATTTCAGTTGGATGGTACCCTGGACAACCTACTTATTTCGGGCAATTTGAAAAGTGAAAAAGGTACTCGATTATTTATTCCGTTAGATCGGGAATCTGAAGCTCAGGCGGATGATGATTTTGAGTTTTTAAGTCAGGCGTTAAAAACTGAAACGGCCAACGAAAAGCTCATTAAAACCCAATCAAAAGATAACGGCATACGTTTAGATTTGATGTTGAATCTAACCCCTGAGGCTTATGGGGAAGTCCAATTAGATAGTAAAAAAGGGGATATCATGCGCGGCTATGGCACGGGAGGCATTCGGATGACAATGGATAAAAAAGGCGATTTTAAGATGTTGGGTGACTATGCGATCGACCAAGGGGATTATACATTCTCCCTTCAAAACATTATTAATAAAAAATTCGCTATTCAGCGTGGCTCCAAAATTTCATGGACCGGAAGTCCTTTGGATGCCAACATCAATATGAAAGCAATTTACACCCAATATGCTAGTTTGTTTCCTATCCTTTTGGATACAACAAACAAAGGTAATTTGCCTGAATTTAAGCGTCGATACCCGGTAGATGTGGTGATTAATTTACAGGATAGGCTATTGGCTCCTAATGTCTCTTTTGATATTGGGATTCGAGATTATCCAAAAGATGTGACGTTGAATAGCGCAGTGACCGCCTTTGCTAATCGCATAAAAACCGATGAACAAGAGTTGACCCGACAGGTCAGTAACGTGTTGCTTTTTGGCCAATTAGTTTCTCCTTTTGGTGCGAGTGGATTGGTGCTTGGTAATATCATGGGAAATTTTACGGAGATGCTCTCGAATCAATTGAGCAATTTGGCCTCAGAAATAAATAAAGATTTGAACATAGATGTTTATTTGGGTGGCGGTAGTTTGACCCAAGATATATTGACCAACTTACAGCTGCGTGCATCTTATAACGTGAATGACCGGTTGCGGATCACGCGAAGTGGAGGATTTACCGATGCCAGAAATCAGACAAGTCCTCAAATTTTATTGGGCGATTGGGCTTTGGAATATTTTATTAAAAAGGATGGAAGCCTACGTACAAAAATGTACAATCGAAATGTCCAAACCACCCTTTTAGGATCCCTGAACTCCTATCAAATCAATCAAACTTTAGGCGCAAGTATCCTTTACAATAAGAGCTTTAATTCGTTCTTTGGGACTAAATAATGCGTGTCGAAATATCAAAAAAAGAGCCGCAATTGCGGCTCTTTAAAATTTTGAATAGGTGCAATTTATCTAACAACGAAGGTGCCATTTCCAATAGCAAATCCTTCTGAATACATTTCAATTGAATATTTTCCTGGCTTGTAAACAACTCCACCACGGGAATAAAGCACGGCAACTTCTTGGTTGTCATTTGAATAGGTAACTACTTGTGAAGTTGTGAAAGGGATATCTTTACCACCTTGATTGATTTTGCCTGATCCCACTGCCTCGTCTGACAACGTGCTTCCTTCTCCATCTAATATACGTACGTAAATAGTTTTGTTCTCCAATTTAGTGATTGGATTAGGAGCTAAATTGAATACAATTTTCAATTTGTCAATTCTTTTTCCACCTAATTTAGCTTTCTCCGTTTCTTTTCCTTTTGCATTAACAGCTAGCACACGAATGTTCTGAGCTTTCAAAGCCGCACCGATACTTACCTTACGAGCTAATTCTTTGTTCTTGGCTGCTACCTCTGATAAGGTATCACTTAGGTTCTTATTAACTGTTTTTAAGCCCGTATTTTCAGTGTTTAACGTCTGATTTTGAGTGCTTAACACTTGGTTGTTTTCTGTTAAAACTCCATTTTGTTTTTTCAGTTCAACAATATCGCCATCCTTTTGCGCTAGAATAACATCATATTCTTTTATTTTAGCTAAATAAGAAGCTACAGTCGCATGATTTGCTTTTTTTAGCGAAGCTTTATCTTGTTCTAATTGTAATTTCAACGCTTCTAAGTCAGCCACTTGGCCTCCTAATTCTTTAATTTCAGCTATTTTGCTATCTAACTGAGTCGAAATAGAATCTAATTTAACGCGTGTATTCGCTAATTCAGTTGCTTTTTCTTCGATGCTAGTGGCTTGCTCTTGGGTCAGTTGGTTCGACCTAAAATACAAGACTCCAAATACTGCCGTTAATACAGCAAGGACGATGAGTGCAATCTTGGACGTATTGTTATTTGATTCCATTATGTTTATTTTATTTATTAAAGGGTTTGTTAAATTTATCGCAATTTACAATAATTAAATTTAAATTCATTTCTAAATGCCTTTTGGTTAATTTGCGTAAATAAATAATGGAACATGCTTACCTATGATTTTATTGTAATTGGTTCCGGTATTGCGGGTTTATCGTAT
>CANKVC010000129.1 GCA_947486835.1 Cytophagaceae bacterium
CGGCTTTGGAAGGTAAATTAGAAATTAAATTGAATGGCAAAAATGCCCCTGAATTACGGGTGAGTCGGGCCTTTCAGGAGATGTTGCAGACCTATGCCAAAGGCGATAAGCAGCAGAAGGACATTAAGGAGGCGGTGACTTTTATTAAGCATAAATTGGATTCGGCCTCTTGGTTTATTCAGGCGATTCAGCAGCGTCAAGGAACTTTATTGAAAACGATGGAGGGAATTGTGAGCAAGCAATATGATTTTTTTCTGACGGGCGACGATGCACAATTGAGGCCCTTGAAAATGAAAGAGATTGCGGAGGTCATTGGGATGGATATTTCAACAGTCTCTAGGGTGGTGTCGGCGAAGTCGGTGCAAACGGATTTTGGAATGTTTCCTTTGAAATATTTCTTTTCGGAGGGAATCATGAATGATTCTGGAGAAGATATTTCCACGCGAGAATTAAAGAATATTTTGCGGGAGATTATTGAGCAGGAACCTGCGGGTTCTCCCCATGCCGATGAAGAATTGGAGAAAATATTGGCTGAAAAAGGCTATGTGGTGAAGCGCCGCACGGTGGCAAAATACAGGGAGGCCTTGGGGATTCCGGTGGCGAGGTTGAGGAAAGGGTTTTAGGTAATAGGTATTAGGTAAAAAGTAATAGGTAAAAAGTAATAGGTAATAAGTAATAGGTTTTTTTAGGTAATAGGTAATAAGTAATAGGTAATAAGTAATATGTATTAGGTAATAATTTTTAGCGTGCGAAAATGATCAAATTATGGAATTCAACTATTTGAAATTGCATCGTTCTGGGCCGATTTGGACCATTGAATTGAATAGGCCTGAGGTGTTCAATGCGTTGAATCCAGGGTTAATTCATGAGATACGTGAAGTGGCAGAATCGGCTCAAATCTCTGATTTGGTACGTGTTTTAGTCATCACGGGCTCGGGAAAAGCGTTCTGTTCTGGGGCCGATTTGAAGGCTGGGGTTACGGATCCTGATTTAGGAAATGTGTTGCGTGCTACCTATAATCCGATGATTTTGGCATTGCGTGGATTAAATAAGCCTGTGATTGGGGCGATCAATGGAGTAGCGGCAGGGGCGGGTTGCAGCTTAGCGTTGGCCTGTGATTATTTAATTGCCAAAGAAGGGGCGTATTTTTCTGAATTGTTTATACAAATTGGCTTGGCGATGGATGCGGGTAGTACTGCATTTTTAATGCAGTCGCTTGGATATCACAAAGCATTTGAGTTGGCCAGCACGGGAAAGCGTGTTTCAGCCATGGAAGCAAAAGAAATTGGTTTTGTGGCGGAGGTTGTGAGTGAAGAAGCATGGCAAGGCCGAGTGGATTCATTGGCTAAAGAATTTGCTGAAAGGCCTACCTTGGCTATTGGACTCATGAAACAGTCTTTGCAAAAAGCGCAAAACCAGGAATTGGGGGATGTTTTAGAGTCGGAAGCCAAAGCTCAGTCGGTGGCTGGACGCTCCGCTGATTTTTCAGAGGGAGTCATGTCTTTCATACAGAAAAGAGCCCCTAAATTTACGGGGAAATAAAGATTTTTGAATTTTTTGGGCGAAGCCTTTTCAAATTGCCTAAGAAATTTTACCTTTGCAGTCCCTTAGGGATATTGGTTGCGTAGCTCAATTGGATAGAGCATCTCACTACGGATGAGAAGGTTTGGGGTTCGAATCCCTACGCGATCACTAGGTTTTAAATTAAATGCCTGTAAATCATGGATTTGCAGGCATTTTTTTATGGACAAAGATTTGAATAAAGGTCTGAGGAAAGGTTTTGGTCGAGTATGTTTATTTTTTTCGGATTGAGTGTATATAATTTGATGGTTGGTTTAACCTCAGAACCGTCAATTTCTTTTCTTTCAGGCCAGTTTAACCAATTTGTCTTCGATTCTTACGTTAAAATTGATTTCTGCTTTTAATGCTTTGAAAACTTTTAAAACTGTGTCAATTGACGCACTATTTGCACTGCTTTCGAGTTTAGAAATTTGAGCTTTCTGCACACCAACGAGCTTGCCAAGTTCTTCTTGTGTCAATTTTCGCTCTTGCCTTGCAGATTTAATCATTTTCCCTAATACGTCCATACGAAGTTCGTATTCGTATTCGTCACGGTCTGCTGAGCCTAATTGACCGATATACTGGTCTTTCATTTCGGTAAGTGAATAGGTCTTGATTTCTTTCGCTGCCATATTTTCTACTATTTAAATTTGTTGTTAAAATACTTGTCTCTTAATCTTATTGCACGGTTAATTTCATTTGCTGGCACCTTGTCAACCTTCTTTATGAAACCGTGGGTCGCAATGACCAATGTTTCTTTATTGTCTGACTTATCCCATCGAGCCAATCGAAGACTTGAATCCATATGATATTGCTTTGGATCAAGTTCTGCTATAAACTTGTTTGCTTCCTCCATAAAACGTGTTTCAAAATATTTCACTTGTTCATTTGATTATTAGGCACCACAAAGATAAACAAAGTTTCTAAATTTAGAAACTCTTCCCTTTTTTTACCTTGTCCAGCTTTTTAAGCTGATGTATAAAGTTTACTTATCCATGTAAGGACCTTTCTGTTAATTCTTCTATTTTGAGTTCATAACTTTAGGGAGGTAATCAAAAAATTAGACGCGAGGTATCGCGTCTCTACAGGAACCGGAAATCAGACGCGAGGTATCGCGTCTCTACAGGAACCGAAAATTAGACGCGAAGTATCGCGTCTCTACAGGAACCGAAAATTAGACGCGAAGTATCGCGTCTCTACTAATTGTCGTCGGCTCACAGAGCAACACATTTCTCGGATCTACCTCTAGCTTCTCTGGCACTTCTTTTAGCTTAAACGTTTGTGAATTTTGCTTTTTATTAAGCCGCATTTTTAAAAGGGTAGGGGCATCGCTTCCTTTTTTATAATAAGCAATCTCAATCGGCATGTCAAAAATGACATCTCCTTTTTGAACTTGGTCTAAGGTTATTTTTAACTTTTTAGTCTTAGCATCATAAGTCCAATTCGCGTTTAATTTTGGAATAACGGGTTGGAACAACCACTGTTGGAAGAATATTTTCAAATCCATTCCAGATGCTTTCTCCATCTCAATTCTAAAATCTTCAGTCGTCGCAGATGACGTATAAAATTTAGCATAGTACGATTGAATCCCTTTTTTGAAATTCACTTCGCCCATGAGATCTCTCAGCATATGCAATACCCAAGCCCCTTTTTGATACGTAATCCCCGTAATGACTAACTCTTTCTCAGCGGTTCTCGGACTCACAATGCTAAAATCTGGCATTTTAACGAGTAAGTCTAATACTGTTTTTTTAGCCTTTTCGATCCCTTTGGTATATTCCTCTTTGCCATATTCATTTTCAATAAAGAGTAAAGTGAAAAATGTAGCGAAACCTTCGCTCAACCAGGCATCATCCCAAGTCGTTTCCGTGACCGAGTTGCCAAACCACTGATGCGCAATTTCATGTATGACCACATTCCGAGTTCTTTCCGATCTTTTTCCAGTCACCAAATCTTCCCCATAGAAAATAGCCGATGAACTTTCCATTCCGCCATTCACACTAGGCGTCTGAATATTGGCCAATTTCTCATAGGCAAATGGGCCAACATATTGGCTGTAAAACTCCAACACCTTTTTGGTCGGCTCCTGGAAATCATAAAATCCCGCCTCCCTATTTTTCGCATAGACCCACGTTTCTATCGATTTCCCCAGGAACGGATCCAAATATTGGACCGCAAACTCAGCCACCCCGATCACAAACAACCAGCAGGAAGAAGGGACGGATTGTTTCCAGTGTGTCAACTTCATACTGTTGCCTAATTCAGATTCTTCCAGCAACAGGCCGTTGGAAATCACTTTGTAATGCGAAGGCGCCTTAACTTTAAATTCAGAGGTGGCTTTGTCGGATGGATGGTCCAAGGTTGGCAACCAGTGCCTAGCCCGATTAGGCCAATTTTCATTAAAGAAACTGCGGTCGCCTAATTTGGTTTTCCCAATCCTTAATCCATCCAAAGGAATCCCGTGGTATTTAATCGTGAAAATGATGGTTTGGTTTTTCGTCGATGGGCTAGGTAAATCAAGGATGATTTCATCATTTTGATGGGTATAAGAAATGGCCTGATCGCCTACCATGATCGCGTCAATCGCCATTCCCTTGTTCTCTTTATCCGCTTTTTGATTGACGAAATCCAATCGGAAATTTCGAACACCCACTTGCTTGAAATCAATGGTGATGGTCGCAATACCCCTAATTTCATCGTTGCTATCAGAAAGATTTATCTCAAAAGCATAATGCTTAATATCGATGTTTTTATTCACCGGATAATCATCTGCATGTGCCGTTGAACCATTGAAAACCAGGCTAATGCCAAAAAATAAATAGAGAATTTGTTTCATTATTGGAGCGTTACTTTTTTCAAATAATATCCTTTCGCATCTACTTGGGGTGGCAAAATACTATTGACAATAAGACCTTTATTGTCCATCACGATGCGACTCGTTTGGTTATTAGCCGTCACCTCAAAAGGCAATGGCATCATTAAATTAGCCACCTTGATTTGGTATTTCTGAAAGCCAATTTCTTTGATGTTTACGTCCAATACTTGGGTCGTTCTCAGGTAAAAATCAAAAAATGGTTTTAAATCTTTCCCTGCTTTTGAACTAAATAGCTTTTCGACATCCGTGGTGGTGACAAATTGATCGTAGGTATATTTTGAATCCGTAGCTAAGGTTTTTAGGGTTGGGAAAAACACTTCATCGCCTATCAAATAGCGTAAACTGTGCATAAAAAAGGATCCCTTTCCGTAAATATCGCCACCGGAATAAACTTCTTCTTCTGTGACTTCTTCACCCGGCACCACGGCAAATTTGTTGCGAACTCCTTTTCTGTGGCCCGCTATAATTTCATTGTAGGCTGCCTCACCGCCAAGTTCAAACATGGCTAAAGCTTCTGCGTAAGTTGCGATCCCTTCTTGGATCCACATGTGCCCCCAGTCTTTATTGGTGACTTTATTAGCCCACCATTCGTGTGCATATTCATGAAATAGATTCGCTGAATATTCTTGGCCTCCAATATTTTTATAGGCAAATTTATTATCAAACGTAATCATCGTTTGATGTTCCATACCCGAATTGGGTACCTCGGCAATCCCAATTTTTTCTTTTGCCCAAGGATATTCACCAAAGTATTTTTCTAAGATTTGATTGTCACGTTTTTTGGTTGCAATGACTTTTTTGGCATGCATCGTATCTACTTCCAAAACATAATATTCAATGGGAACTTTGTTGCCAAGGACCGTAACTAGCTCATCCTTAACGACCTGATATTTTCCAATGTTAAATAAAATGCAATAATTGCTGATGGTGTAATTGGTTTTCCAATGATAGGTTGACTTATTCTTTTTAGTTGACACAGTCATTAAAAGCCCCGGTCCCGCGACTTTTAATTGAGAAGGAATGCTAATTTTCAAATCGGCTCCTTCGTTAGGCTCATCGCTGGGGTGATCCTTGCAAGGAAAATACATTTTTCCACCTTCCCCTTGGATGTTGATGGATACCCAGTCATTTCCATTTTTATCTTTCTCCCACGTAAAACCACCATCCCATGGCGGCTTAATGGCTACGGGTGGAATTCCATGATATTCAATCCAAACTTTTTGATTGCCCTCATTGAAACCTGTTTTTGAGGTAATGAATATTTTATCATCATGTTGATAATAAGATGCGGGTTTGTTGTTCACCTTGATTTGGGTGACTTTGTATAGATGGATTAAGTCTAGGAGGATGGTGTCTGATTTTTGTGATAAATTCAAACTGACTTCTGTAAAACCGCTAATGGATCTTTTCGCTATATCGACATCCAAACTTATCGTATAATGCCGAATGTCCATAATGGCCTGCAAGGGTTGCAACTTTCCTCCTGAAGTTAGATAGAGGATATCTCGGCTGTTGATGTCATCATTATGCTGACTTTTCGCAACTCCACTTAGCATTAAAAGCATAAAAATGATTCCCATTTTTATGTTAGAGCTGTATGTTTTTAGTTTCATAGCTATAATTTTTCGGACGGGGTAAACCCATCCCTTACGATTTATTTATTCGGACGAGAAAAACCCGCCCACTACTATTACCTTTTACCTAATACCTCTTACCTATTACCTCTTACCTCTTACCTATTACCTCTTACCTAGTAAGTAGCTCTCCCTCCCG
>CANKVC010000130.1 GCA_947486835.1 Cytophagaceae bacterium
GCTCAGTTTCAAAAGGTGATATTTTTGTAATCGCTTCGGATGGTTTACCGGAAGCTCCTAATTTAAAAGGGGATCAATTGGGTTATCAGGCTGTTGAAGATTGCATTTTAGCCAGTGCAGAAAAATCTGCCACAGAAATAAAGGATGCTTTGGTGGTATTAGGAAGTGATTGGTTGGCTGGCCAAACAACCCCAGACGATATTACGATAGTCGTTATTAAGCACGTTTGATCAATATTATAAAACGAAAAGAATGTTTATAGAACGTAAGAATTTAATCTATGAAAAACTTTATTAATTCATTCTTTATATTATTGTTGGCATGTGCGGGAAGCATGAATGTAATACATGCCCAATCTAAAGTAAGTGTTAAAGATTCATTGCTTAAAATCGAGAAAACAAGTGATAAATCGGCAAAGGCAAAAATCTATATTAGTTTGGCTGTCAATTTAGTTCAAAGTAAACTAGATTCAGCAGTAATTTTTCTTAAGAAGGCTGAAATTGAAGCCAAAGAAGATAATTCAACCGAACTGCTTGAACAAATTAATTTATTATTTGCTAATGCAGAGAATATTTATTCTGGAAACTATACTTCTGCACTTTACCATGCATTTGATGCTTTAAAATACAGAAAAATTAATTTAGATAAGGGATATAAAACGGCTCTTACAGAAAAATCTACTTTTTATTTTTCAAATCCTTACAATGATATAAATTATCAAATTGCTTATATATATGCGCATTTAGGGAATAAAGACAAGTGCTTAGAGTATTTAAATAAAATAGATCAGGATTTGTTGAGTTTAAACTCTGTCAAAAATTCCGAATTGACAAATACTACTAGGCAGAGAGTGATACATTTAGTCGATATATATTTATTAATCAATGAATATGACAAAGCACAAAAATTTCTCATCATTGGACAAAAAATCAATCTTAAATACCCTTATTTAGAACAATGGGGTTATCCATATATATTAGAAGGAAATTTAAATATAAAATTGGGAAATTTTGAAAAAGCGATCAAGGCCTATCACAAAGCAATTCCCATTCAGTTATATACTAGTAGATTAAAAGGTGCGTTGGAATCATATTATGGCATGTCGGAGGCTTATTATAAACTCAATATGCCAGACTCTAGTTTGAAATATGGTAACTTATTTAATGAACTTTCTAAAAAGTATTCTTATACGTTAGGTGCATTGAGTAATTATAAATTATTATCCAAAGTCTACAATAGTTTGGGTCAAGATAGCCAAGCATTTTTGTATTTAAAGAAAGCAAATGATTTACGCGATAGCCTTTACAGTGAAAAGCAGGTTAATCAGGCGCAGAATTTTGCCCTTGTCGAGCAGGATAAAAATGATGCGTTGGATGAGCAAAAAGAGAAAACAAAGCTATTGATCGGTGGTATTTGTGTTTTGTTTGTTTTGGCGATTTTTGTCCTATTGATGTTTCAATCAAGCGCTCAAAAGCGCAAATTTGCTAAAATTGAAGAGACTCGAAAAACAAAAGAATTAGAAGCTGCCAAAAAAATGCAAATAGGCTTTTTGCCCAAAATATTGCCAACAAGCAATGATATCGAAATAGCTACTTTTATCCGATCTTCCACAGAGGTGGGTGGCGATTATTATGACTTCATTGTTCAGCCAGATAAAACGATTTTATCCATTTGTGGAGATGCAACTGGTCATGGGGTAGCCTCAGGTATGATGGTTTCCGTGACGAAGGCTAGTTTAATTAGTATTACAGAGACTAAAATAAACTTAATTCTTAAAAAATTAAATCAGGTAATTCGCAAGATCGATTTAGGTACATTAAGGATGAGCTTAAATATTATTGAGATTAAGGATGATAAAATACGGATGACGTCTGCTGCTATGCCACCCATATTTTTATACAAAGCTGCCACTAAAAACGTGGAAGAGATCTTACAAACAAATTTGCCTTTGGGTGGTCTTGGAAATGAAGATTTTGACCTGATTGAAAGGGATTTTGAGCCGGGAGATGTGGTGATTCAATTATCTGACGGTTTGCCTGAAGCACCGAATCCTGCTGGGGAGATGTATGATTATGATCGAGTAAAGGACCATTTAGAAGCAGTAGGATCTAAATCTGCGGATGAAATTAAAAATTCTTTTATATTAGAGGCAGATAAATGGTTGGATGGTTTGCATAACCCAGATGATATAACGTTTGTAATAATCAAAAAAAATAAATGAGCTAATTAACAAATATGAAAAAATGGATAAACCGAAGATTGAATTAAAACTTCCGATTATAGCCAACATGGAATTAGTGGCTATCAATACGGCTGAGGTGGTCGCCAAACACATGGATTTGAGCGAAGATAAAGCTGCTGAAATTAGTATGGCGCTTATTGAGGCATGTATAAATGCGTTTGAGCACTCTCAGGCTCAAAATAATGTATTCATCCATTTTATCTTGGAAGAAGACACATTAGTCATTAAAGTGATCGATCAAGGAATTGGATTTGATAAATCAAAAGTTCAAATTCCTAAAATTGAAAATAAGTTGGGCACCGATGAACGCAAGCGTGGCTGGGGTTTACAACTTATAAAAGAATTAATGGATACCGTAGAGTTCGAATCCACAAAAGAAGGTACAACTGTAACAATGACAAAAAAGAAAGAATCATGAGCCAATTTAACGTAAGCATACAAGAAGAGAACGATTTAGTAATTTTAACAACTGAGGGGTATTTGAATAATGAAGGAGGGGAAATGATTTCAGGCATTTGCTACGAAAACATAGCCAATGGAAAGACCCGATTTTTATTAGACATGGCACAGACTAAAGTGGTCAACAGTATTGGAGTTTCTATCCTGATTGAAATCATTGAAAAATTGCAAGAAGTAGATGGTAAATTAGGCTATTATAACCTGGCACCTATCGTCGACAAGACTTTTAAGATTATGGGTTTGACGAAATACTCATCCGTTTATGCGACTAAAGAAGAAGCATTAGCTGATTTTTAATTTTTTTTAAAATAATACCCTCTTAAGCTTTTATGAGGGTTTATTTTATGGCTGTAATGGAATTTAAATTCTTTATGTAAAAAGTAACGCAATTCTTTGCGATCATTTATTGCATGAATTTTTGATGTGGTTAAAATAAAAACATGAATAATATTGCATTCAAACAGCTCGAATTAGAGACTTTGCTTGAAATCACCAATACCCTGATTGAACATGAGGACGTGGATGATTTATTGCAAGATATTTTAATTCGAACCTGTGGGATTTTGGATGCTTCCTGTGGTTTTGTTTTAATTGAAGAAAAGAATTCTGATTTATTTGTCCCAAAGGCCGTTTTTAATTTGGATGAAAATGTCCTCTCAAAAATAATCTTCAATAAAAAAAGGGGCTTTTTGAATACCTTAGCTACTCAGCAAGAGAAGCATGCCTGCATTCCCATTGAGACTAATCTATTAGAAAAATTAGAGAAATCATTTGCCCTTGCCGCACCCATCACGGGAAAAAATCAATTGCTGGGTTCGATTATTATTTTTGATAAGGAACTTAGAAATGGCATGTCAGATTTCTCCGTCGAAGATGCAGCCATGCTTTCAGCCATCTCTGTTCAGGCTAGCGTAGCTTATAACAATACCTTTTTGTTGGATACACTTTTAGAATCGAAACGATTTAATGATAACATCATGGAATCGATTCATACGGGTGTTATTACGACTAATTTGTTTGGAGAAATTGATTACGTCAATAAAACGGCAGTCAAAATCGCACATATTTCAGCCGAGGAATGCATTGGCAATCATTATCAAATCGTTTTTGAAAAAGATCCTGAATTATTGATTCTTTTAGAAAAAGTTGAGCAGGAAATCAGGGTTTATTCGGAACAAAACTTTTTAATCAAAGTAGGTCATGAATCTGTACATGTGAACCTGACGATCTCGCCTTTGATCGATGATCTGGGGGAGCAAATTGGCACAGTGATTGCCATGGAGGATATCTCTTACCTCGATAAAATTAAGAGCACTTTCAAAAAGTACGTATCGAAACAGATTGTCGACAAGATTTTAGAAAATGAAGATTTATTAAATCTGGGTGGCCAGGAATTAACACTAACCACTTTATTTACGGACATCCGTGGTTTTACCAACATGAGTGAGCGCATGGATCCAATCGATGTAGTCAAAACGTTAAATGAATATTTTGACTTGATGATTGAGGTAGTTTTCAAGTACAACGGCACCTTGGATAAGATTATTGGCGATGCCTTAATGGTCATTTACGGCGCACCTATTTATGGCCACGACGATACCAAAAGGGCTTTGTTGACCGCCATCGAAATGCAGAAATTACTCATCGATTTTAATGAACTTCGAAAGGAAAAGGGAATGGATCCCATTGAAATTGGCATAGGTATCAACCGGGGAAAGGCCATTGCCGGAAATATAGGTTCTAAGGACCAAATGAATTACACGGTGATTGGGGATGCCGTTAATTTAGCTGCAAGACTATGTTCAAATGCCGGACCAGGCCAAATACTGGTTTCTGAATCCGTTGTCTCTGATGTAGACGCTTCCGGACTTTTTGATTTTCAAAAGTTGGACGCCATTAAAGTAAAAGGAAAAGAAAATGAGGTTCAGATTTATGCCCTTTCTAAATGTTTTTGTACCCCAAAAGTTTTGGAAGTGTATGAATTGGTGATTACAGAGATGCTTGTCAACTTATCTCCCACTTTATACTATCACTCCATTTCTCATACGCTCGATGTATTTACAAGTGCCCGTAAAATTGCCTTATCAGAAGGAATAGGGGAACATGATTTAGAGCTGGTCATGGTGGCTGCACTTTTTCATGACACTGGTTTTTTAGTTCAGGCCGATGGGCATGAGGAGATTTCTTGCCAATATGCCAAAGATCATTTGTTTCATATTGGCTTTACTTTGCCTGAAATAGAAATCATTTGTGGGATGATTAGGGCCACTAAAATTCCACAAAAACCACAAAATTTACTCGAAGAAATTATTGCCGATGCGGATTTAGATTATTTAGGTCGAGATGATTTCTTCACCATTGGCGACCAATTATTCAACGAATTAAAAGCTAGAAATGTGGTCAATGATGAATCTGTTTGGGATCAAATACAAATTAAGTTCTTAGAGAATCATCGCTATTTTACAAGTACCGCTCAAACGTTAAGAGGAGAGCAAAAAGAAAAACATTTACAAATTATTAAATCAAAATATTCATGAGTGCTCAATCAACCAAAGAAAATATCCAAGACTTTTTCTATGCTGTCGCAGGCATTTTATTTGCCGGATTTGCCCTAGAAAGTTTTTTAGTCCCCAATCACTTTTTGGATGGGGGTGTAACGGGTGTTGCACTTTTAATTCATGAAACCTATCATATTCCGATTACTATGTTGGTAATCCTTTGTAATGTGCCATTCATTATCATGGGCGGCTATTTAATTAGTAAAAACTTTGCCATTCGCACTTTACTAGCCGTGATAGGCTTGGCTTTAGCCCTAACCTTCATTCCCTATCCAGTCATTACATCAGATAAATTATTGATTTCAATTTTTGGCGGAGTCTTTTTAGGGGTAGGTATTGGCTTGGGCATGCGAGGAGGTTGTGCCATCGACGGGATTGAAGTGTTGGCTTTATATACCTTGAAGCGGTCTGGTTTCACTATTTCTGAAATTATTTTAGGTATCAATGTCATCTTATTTTTAATTGCAGCCATTGGATTAGGCATGGTAACCGCACTTTATGCAATGCTGACTTATTTCATCGCCACTCGGAGCATCGATTATGTCGTCGAAGGTTTAGAGGAATACATCGGGGTGACGATTATTTCCAAAAACCATGAAGAAATTAAAAAGGCAGTAGTTATGCAGATGGGGAAGGGGATTACCGTATATAAAGGAGAGCGAGGTTTCATGAAAGATAGTTTTGATGTAAGTCATCCGACCGATATTCTATATACGATCATGACGCGTTTCGAGGTCAGGCATTTGCGAAATTTAGTTTTGGAATATGATGCGAATGCATTCATTTTTACGAATATCATCAAAGAAGCTGCTGGTGGCGTATTGCTCAAAAGGAAAGGAGATCATTAAGTAAAATTTTTATAGCTTTGAGCTTACATTTTTTTGCCATATGAATGAAATTTTAGCTAACAATATCGAAGGAATATTATCGATCGATATTTCTG